>CAZCEL010000113.1:0-11732 GCA_964497175.1 uncultured Bifidobacteriaceae bacterium | reverse complement strand
CGAGGGCACGGTCAAGCGCCTCAGTTTCGGTCGCCGCGGCCAGAACCTTTCTGGCCTTGTCGAGCTTCGCCTGATCGATGCGAATGTGTTTGTGTCGAACCGACGCGGTGCTCGCCATGAGACTCTGCAGACGTGACATGTACATGATAGCAGGACTCGTGTACATCGCCGGCCGTTGATGAACTCCCGAACGTGGCATGGCACGCTGGCAGGGCACCCGCTGCAAGTTCCTGAGGGGGCGACGGGTTCGGGTTCGGAAATTTTCGCCTTCTAAGCCCGGGTCGCAGGTTCGAGTCCCTTCGGGCGCGCGATTCGACTCGCCTCGGTGCCAGCGAAGGCTCGCTCATGGCGAGCCATGACCATCGGCCGGCCCTGAGCCACGTCGAAGGGGGTCTAATCCGGGCGCATGGGCTAGGGCTCTGCGACTATCTCCCGTCGAGCAGCACGATGTCGCTTGACGCATCGTGCTGGCCGATGATGAGGGCAGAGCCGTCGCGTGTCCACGTCACGCCGCGGATGCGCGGGCCAGGGGGAAGCTCGACGAGTTTTCGAAACGGTATCGACGCCTCAGGGTCGACGAGCCACAGTGACGCGGGCAGGTTTGTGTTCTGACTCCCGACGGCGAGAAGGCGCCCGTCCGGCGACCACGCCAGCACGCCGTTGCTGAATCCACTGCTGATGGCCGGGACTAGAGGTAACGTCTCGTAAACGCGCGCGCCGGCCGGAGTGACGAACGTCAACCTCGTCGACGAGGGCCCGCTCGTCGTGGGCTCCAGGTACGCGAGCACATCCCGCGTGGGGCTCCATGCCGGTTCGGACACGGCTCCAGGAGCGGCGATGCGCTCCACCTGACCCGTATCGACGTTCACACTCCACAGGCTTGGCCAGCTGTTGGCCCCCGCGGCGTAGACAATTCGCTGCCCATCGCGTGACCAGCTCAACCCGCCGGTCACGGCCGCATCCACGACCCTGCGCGGCGTGCCACCTTCCGCGCTGATGATCCAGATGGCCCTCCGGCCATCGCGATCCGAATTGAAGGCGACCTGGCTGCCATCAGGAGAGAACGATGGGCGGTCATCGAGTGCGTCTCCCGAAGTCAGCGGCCGGGCGTCGCTGCCATCCTCGCGCGCGATCCAGATATGACGATCGCCGGTCCGCGACGAGCTGAATGCGAGGAGATTCCCCACGGGCGACAGACTGGGATCGAGGTCTCCATCGTACCCGTCCGTGATATCCATCATTTGGCCGAACTCTGCCGCCCGTACCATGACTCGTTTCAGTGACTGTCGAAGCTCGTAGCGCGTCGCGATGATGGTTCGGCCATCGGCGGACACGCGTGGCTCGGAATAGTCGCCCGTGCCCATCGTCAGTCGCTGTGCGTCTCCGCCAGAAATCGGGCGCCACCACAGGCCGAGATCGACTCCGCTCGGGTTGGCGGCGTACACCAGGCTCTGACGGTCGGGCATGAGCAACGGGTGCATAGCCCGACGAAGCGTCGAGACGACCGGCTCCTCGGTGCCGCCTCCCGCCGCGATCCGATAGATCTCAGCCTGATCCAGATTGGCGATCGTCGAGATCGTCCGGATGAAGTAGACAAAGCCGTCGGATGACATGGTCGGCCAGTGAATGTGGATGCCGTTGCGGGCCGGGATGAGTTCGCGTCGGTTCGCGCCATCGGCGTCGGCGACCCACAGCGCGTCGCCGGCCGCCGCCCCCGCTCGAATGAACGTCATCGCCCGACCGTCCGGCGACCAGCGCATCCCAAGGAACCCGTTGTCGAGCAGTTTCCGGGGAGCGCCTGGAAGGGGGGCCGGAATCTCCCACGTGGCGAACGTCCCGCTGCTCCCCCGAGGGTTCGCCATGACTGCGATGCGCGTCCCATCTGGCGAGATTTCGAGCCCTGTAATGCCCGTTGTCGTGCTGATGTCCAGCCCTGCCGATGCGGTGAGGTTGGCCGCTTCTCCCCCGGCCAGAAACTTCACCCACACGTCAGGTCGACCGCTCAGATTGGAGAGGTACGCAACCCACTTGCCGTCCGGTGAAATGGCAGGACCGAGTTCGCGCGCGGGGCCGTTGGTGACGCGGATGATGCGCGAGAATCGAGGGGGCGCGCCACGAGGAGCGCCCGTTATCGGCGCGCGCCAGAATGTGAGACTCGTCGCGGTCACGGCGACAATTAAGGTCGTCGCCGCCACAAGCCACGGCACCACACTCCGGACTGCGAGCCGGGGTTCTAGGGGGGTAGAGGGACGTGTTTCCGGGGCGGAACGCGCGTCATCGAGCTCCGCCGCCGCATCGCCGATATCCCGCAAACGCAATCTCGGATCCTTGTCGAGGCATCGGCGGATCAGTCGCACGACACCACGAGGCGTCGAAGCGGGGAGGGCGTCCCACGCTGGACTGTGCTCCACGATCGCCGCGAGCGTGTCGGTCATCGTGCCCCGCGCGAAGGCCGCGCGGCCTGTGAGCATCTCGTAGAGCACGCACCCGAAGGCCCAGATGTCGGTCCGCTTGTCCACGGCCTGGCCGCGCGCCTGCTCCGGGCTCATGTAGGCGGCGGTCCCGACGATGACTCCTTCGCGCGTACCCCCGAACGTCACCGTCGGCGCGTGAGACACGTTCGGTCCGATGTCGCCATGCTGCAGCTTCGCAAGCCCGAAGTCGAGCACCTTGATCAAGCCATCGGACGTGATCTTGACGTTGGCTGGCTTCAAATCCCGATGGACGATCCCCTTCTCGTGCGCGGCATCAAGAGCGTCGGCGATTTGCTGGGCAATCCGCAGCGCCTCTGCCACCGGTAGTCCGCCCTGTTTCGTCCGGGCGACCCTGTCGGCCAGCGTCTCACCGGGCACGAGCTCCAGTACCAGCCCCGTGACGCCGTCACCCTCCTCGACTCCGTGGATCGTCGCTATGTTGGGATGATTGAGCGAGGCCAGCACGCGCGCTTCGCGCTCGAACCGTGCCGAACGATCTGGATCGCCTTTGAACTCGCGGGGAAGGGTCTTGATCGCGACTTCGCGCCCCAGGCGGGTGTCGCGAGCGCGATAGACCTCGCCCATTCCACCTGCCCCGATGCGCGCGAGGATTTCGTAGGTCCCGAGCCGTCGCCCCGGCGCCAGCGTAACGCTTCTGTCACCTGCGAGCTCTGCCGCTGCGACCAGCGCCGTGCCATCCAGCGTTCCCACCGCCGGGGAGCGCTGTGCCAGAAGGGACTCCACGTCTCGCCGCAACTCCGCGTCGCCCGCGCACGCTTCGCCCAGCCAGGCTGGCCGTCGGGCCGGCGGCTGTTCCACTGCCCCGTGATAGAGCGCCTCGACTTGGCGCCACCGTTCGGGAGTCATCGGCATGACCGTATCACGCGCATTGTAGGCGGACCATCACCGAGAGCATGCGATGGAATGCGATTGCCATAAGAGAAGAGAGAGAGTATCGAGCCGTCCCGCTGACCCCTGCCATCGCGGAGGAGGAAGCGAAGACACGTGGCATACGCACGTGGCAATCGCCGCAAGTGTTTCAGCGGTATCGTGTTGGCTCATGGGACTTGAGCCGCGGTCGGCCGTGCAAGAGTCTCCGGCTGCCCCGTCCGATCTAATTGGTCGGCCGCCCAACGGCTGTCCGGTGAATGCCTGCCGATCACATGATGCGGAGCATCGAGCGGGAGCGCATCCAGGAACAGCGTCGTCCGCCCGTCGTAGCGGCCCGAAGGCGGTCTGTTTGACTTCGCCGCTCGCGGCCGCGCACACTGGGGCTGATCATGAGTGCCCGCGTAGCCAGCCGGCTGCTCCTGCTTGGCAATATCGTGGCGGCCGTGTCCGCGTCAACCGGCGCGCAGCCGCAGCCGATCGTGGACGAGCCCGGCGTCAGCGGCTACGTCCTCGCGCCCGACGAGACGCCGGTACCCGGCGGAACGGTCGTCGCTCAGTCGGCCATGCGATCGACGAGGGCGTCAATCGATCGCACGGGCCGGTTTCGCCTGGTTCCAGCGCAATCGGGAGCCAATCAGTTGACAATCAGCGCGCCAGGCCTGGTGCCCTACCGCGTCATGGTGACCGTGCCGGCGTCGATGTCTGTGCGGCTGCCGGTCATTCGCCTCGCGGCCGGCGCGTACTTCCGCGCGCGACTCGTGTCGCCCTTGGGTGAACCGATCGTAGCTCCACAGATCCGTCGGCGGTTGTTCGACGTGAGCGGCAGACCGATCTTTGACGGCCTTGACGATCGGCGCTCAGATCCGGCCGACAACGACGGCGCCATTACGATCGGACCGCTGCCGCGCGGCATCATGACCGCGGCTGTGGATGCGCCTCTCTTGGCGCAGACGCGCTTGCCGGATCTGAACGTCGGCGGCGAGACGACGATCGTAGACGGCGGCACCATCGTCATCCAACAGCCCGGCACCGTTCTCCATGTCGACGTCGTTGACGGGACCGGGACCCCGGTGCCGGGCCACGACGTCCACATCGACGAGGCTCGTCCGCGATCGCCGCTGGCATTCCGGCCCGTGCGAACGAATGCGCGGGGACGCGCGACGTTCGACCGGCTGGCCACGGGACGATACCGCCTGTGGTCCATGGCCGCAGGCCGGTGCGCCGATGCAGTGCTCATGGCCACGCGAGTCGTGGCGGTGTCTGGCAGCGGAACCGTCGAGGCGCCGCTCGTTGTGGGCGGTCGGGCGACGTTCCGCATTACATCGCCGCTTGGACCAGCGGCCGGCATTCGAATATCCGCGTCGCCCAACGTTCCACCGCCGCCGCTACCCTTCGCGTATCGCGCACCCGCGTTCGGGTGCCGCGGTATGACGGATGCGAGCGGACGGGTCACGCTCACGAGTTTCCCGCCAGGGCCGGCGCACGTCGATGTCCGTATGGCCAACTCGACGTATGTGCGACAGATCGAGGTGCCGCCCGACGGGCGAGAGGTAGCCATCGCCATCCCCGACGGGTTCCTGCCCGTTCGTGTCATCAACGCGCTCGACGATCAACCGGTGGCGCGTGCCGCAATCACGTGGACCGGAAGCGGAGGGCGTGTCGAAGCGACGCCCACGGCGTCCGGGGACGCGCTGCTCGAGGGTGTGGGGACCACGGGAGGGACGCTCGCGGTCTCGGCGCAAGGATACCAGCCGGCCGAGGAGCAGCTGGCCGAACCGCCAGACATTCTCCACACCATCGCGCTCATGCCTCTTCCACCCGCCACAGACCTACAGCCTCACGTGCGTTCGACGTCCGGCGAGCCGCTGCCCGGTGCGGTGGTCCAGCTCATCTCGGCGGACCCGGCCGCAGTGCCGCGCATCGCGGTGACCGACGCGGAGGGCGTCGCCACGGTCTCCGATGTGCCGGCCGGGGCAGTTCAGCTGATCGCGAGCGCCAATGGATTGGTGACGTCGACGATGCGCATCGGAGAAGACCGCCCTCGCGAGGTGGTCTTCACGCTTGCCAGAGGTTATCGCGTGATCGTCAGCGTGGAGTTGCCGGCGACGGCAGGCCCCCAACTGGTTCGGGTGGTGAACGACGGCAACGCATCCGTGGACCGCTTCCTGGACAGTGAATCGGACCGCCGCCTCGAACCGCCTGGTCGTCTTTCGCTCGGGCCGCTCGCCTCGGGAGCGTACGTCATCGAGCTGGACGGCGCGGGCGGACGCCGGCAGGAACCCGTCCGCATCGTCGATCGCGACGTATACGCGGCGTTCCGGTGAGTCTAAGCCGAGAGTCGCAGGTTTCAGTCCTGCCTGACGCTCGCTCATGGCGTGTGGGTGTTGCGCCTCGCCGCAGCGCGATGCGCGCCTGTGAGCCTCGACCAGACTGGGAACGGCTATGACGATGGGAACGCGGGAACGCCGCTACGAACGGTTAGACTCTGGCAATGAGGAGTCATCGCAGCGGGTTATCGGGAACGCCCGGTGCGCCGGCGCCTGGATGGATTGGCATGTTGGAGTCGCTCGCATCGCGATGAACACTGTCGATCTTAGACGCCGTCTGGCCGCGGAACTCACGGGAACGGCGATACTCCTGGCGGCAGTCGTCGGCTCGGGCATCATGGCGGAGCGCCTCGCAGGCGGAAACGTCGCCGTCGCGCTTCTCGCGAACGCGATCGCAACCGGCGCCGCTCTGGTGGCACTGATTCTGACATTCGGCCCGGTGTCTGGCGCGCATTTCAACCCGGCGGTGACACTGGCGGACGCGTCCCAGGGCGGTCTTGCATGGACTGACGTGGCGGGATACGTCGTGGCGCAGGTGGCCGGCGCGTTGATCGGCGTATGGGCCGCGCACGGGATGTTCGGCGAACCCATTCTGATGCTGTCGGCGCGGCCGCGCAGCGGAGCGTCCCAGATGTTCAGCGAGTTCGTCGCGACATTCGGGTTGATGGCGGTGATCTGGGGGTGTGCACGTCGCCGCAGCGCGGCCGTCCCGTTTGCCGTCGCCGCGTACATCACCGCGGCGTATTGGTTCACCGCCTCAACATCATTCGCCAATCCCGCGGTCACCCTGAGCCGCGCGTTCACGAACACGTTCACGGGCATCCGCCCGGCCGATGTACCGGCATTCGTCGTTGCGCAGTTCGCGGGGGCCGCCGCCGCCACACTCTTGTTCCGATGGATGGTCCCCACGCTGCCGGAACCGACCGGCGTTGTTCAACCAGCTCGCCGATCCGGTGAAGGCACACGCGATCTCGGCCGGCACGCAGCCTGGTACGCGCGTTCATCCAGAAGTCGTCGAAGTGATGCGCGACGTCGGCGTCGATCTGTCGCGCGCGACGACGACACGCATGACGCCAGAGGTCGCGCGCCAGGCGCAGCTGCTGGTCACGATGGGATGCGGCGACCAGTGTCCCGTTGTCCCCGGCGTCAGGCGCGACGACTGGCCTCTTGAGGATCCGAGGGGCAAGCCGCTCGAACAGGTCCGCGCCATCCGCGACGAGATTCGCGCGCGGGTCGAGGCGCTGCTCGATCGCGAAGGGTGGGCGCGAGGGTCGCAGGACAGCTGATCCTTCCTCCCGCGGCATGGCGCTCGAGACGAAGGCCGCCGCACTCGAGGCCGCCCACCAAGGTGCGGGCTGACGGGTCACGCTGACCAGTTTCCCGCTAGCGAACCTCGATGCCGCGCCGACACTCGGCTTCGTTTCGCTCTCAACGGGCTGCGCCTCCTGGTCAACGCTTCATGCGCATGACCTCCGGTCTTCTCGGGCAGGAGGCCCGGCCCACGCGACGTCAGCTCGGACGCTCGGGCGAGCGGCGGTACAACACATAGCTGAAACGGCCGTGCAGCCACGCCTCGCCGGCTGCCTCGTCGTGCCTGGGATCAATGGCTTCGTCGTGGACGTGGGCACAGTGACCGCCCAGACGAGCGACTTCCTGCACCAGGCGGCGCTCCGCCTGGGCCATGAGTTCCAGGTAGCACTGGTCCCACAACTCGTCATCGTGAACGATTGTCGCTGGGACACGGCTGCTGGTGGCCTCAACCGTGTGCTCGGCGATCGGTTCGGCGTCGAGTGGCGGTAGCTCGCGATGCCAGTACACGATCTTCTGGTTCGTCGTCGTCATTTGGTAGCGTTCACCTGGGTGGCGTGTCAACGGCGCCGTGAGCAGCGCGGTGCCCGGCCGCGAGGTCCGTCGCCGAGAGGGTGCGCGCCGGCGTGATATGATCGTTCCACGGATCTTGCCACGTGCTATGCCGCCTCTGGGCGTAACGAGCCTTTCCTGACTCGCTCCTCCTGAAGTTCAGCCTGGTTACGAGACGAAATCCACTGAACGTCCATTCCGGGCGTCGGGAAGGGTCGCAGACGTGCGACAGAGGAGTCAGTGCATGGGTCGACGATTGTATGTAGGCAACCTCCCGTTCGAGACGGGCGAAAGCGAAATCCAGGGGCTGTTCGAGCGCGCCGGAGCCGTCGAGACGGTCAAGGTGGTGCGGGACATGGCCACGGGCCGGGCCCGGGGGTTCGCGTTCGTGGAGATGAGCACGGAGGAGGAGGCGCAGCGCGCGATTCTCGAGCTGAACGAGCACGACCTCGGCGGGCGGCGCCTGACGGTCAATGAGGCACGTCCAAAGGCCGCAGCCGCAGGTGGCTTTGGCGGCGGCGGCTCCCATCGACGCCGCTCGGAGCCTCGCTGGTAGAACGATCAGCCATGCCGGGGCAGGCACGACAGCCTGCCTCCGGCATATCGACAATCATGAACCGCGAGTACTCCTACGGCCGGCCGGCCAACGCCGCTCCCAAGGGCACCGGCCGGGTCTCGCGACCCGCGGCTCGCCGCGGAGTACCCGGCAAAGGTTGGATTGTGAAGCTGTTCGTCGGTCAGGGCTACGGCTTCATTCGCCTCGCGGACGACCGCGTTGTGTACTTTCATCGTGCTGACGTGCAGGAAGGCACGTCCATCAACGACTTCGGGGTCGGGGATGCGGTCACGTTCGAGCTGCTCGACGACCCGGTGAGCGGTGCCCGGGGGCTCTACGTCCGCCGGCATCACAGTCGCTGACCGGATCGGGCGTATGCTTGCGTGCCCTGCTTTCTGAGCCTGAGGCCATCCGGCCGAATCCTCACCAGAGCCTGCGTGGTTTCTCGTCGCGTCACGTCCTTCAGAAAAGGCAGACCTGCGTGGTGCAACGTCCATCTGAGCTCGATGCCTTCGAGTTCGCGGTGCTCGCGGGCCTTCGCGCCGGGCAGCTCGCGCGCGGATGCACGCCGCGGGTGAACGGATCCGACAAGATTGCGGTCACGGCCCAGCTGACCCCCGTGACCTAGCCGATCCGCACCTTCCGCGGCGCCTGGGCGTTGTGCTCCAGAAACGATTTCTTCGTCTCGAGATCCTGTTCGGTCGGTTGCACCAGCCCGCTCGCATCGGTCACGCGCGAGACGATCGTGTGCTCGCCCGGTGTGGCGCCGCTCCAGTCATAGGCAAAGAGCTTCCACCCGTACTTGTCTTTCGTCCTCGGGTCGACCACGGCGGGCTGCCAGGGTCCCTCGTCCACCTTGACCTCGACCGACCTGATCGGCGTTCCGTCGTTCAGCACGACTCCCAGGACCTTGTGCCGACCGCCCACGGCCGTGACGCGCGCCACGAACGACTTGAGCTGCATCTCGGTAACGGCGGTCTCCAGATACTTCATCTCGCCGTCGATCATCCGCCCCCTGATCGTTCGGTACCACCGGGTCTGCCACTTGCCCATGAACGCCTCGTCTTGGACGTGAATCTGCGCGAGCCACTTGACGTTGGACACGCCGTACCACCCTGGCATCAGCAGGCGGAGCGGCGAGCCCTGATGCCGGCTGAGCGGCTCGCCGTTCAGTCCCCACGCAATGAACGGCTCGGGCGACAGCGCCCGCTCACGATTGATGCTCCGGGCAAACGGCACATCCAACTTGAACTTCTGCGTCCGCCATTCGACCTCCTCCTCCCCGTGGTCCGCACCGAAGAACACAAACTCCCGTGCGGCCGCCTTCACGCCTGCGGCGTCGAGGACCTTCTTGAGCGGCACACCCGTCCACCGGCCGTTGCCACAGAGCCCCTGCAGCGGGCCGCGATTACCTGAACACTCGAATCCGGCCACGAGGTCCGTGCTGCCCATCTTCCTCAGCTCGTCGAGCGACAAGGCCAGCGGCCGCTGGACCAGCCCGGACACCTTCAACCGGTACGTGGCGGGATCGACGACGGGATGGCCGTAATGCTGCGTCGTGGCCCATTTGTTCGGCGGCGTGAACGGGCCTTCAATGGTGCGGACGTCCAGCAGCCGCCGGTCGGGCGGCGTTTCCCACCGGACGTTGTCGGGGATGTCGGTGAACGCCACGAGGGTTTCGCCCTGCGCGAGCGCCGGCAGCACCCACTCGGGCAGACTGACCACGCCGAGTCCTGCGACCGCAAGACTGCCTCGGAGCATGTCGCGACGGTTGAGTCGATTGATGGGCATGATGGGATCTCTCCTGGAGTCAAGACTGCCGCCCATCCTACACCCGAATGTCGGCAGGTTTCACCTGCGAATAACTCTTGGGCGTGATCGACTCCCGCTCGTAGAATGAGTCGCAGTCGGTTAGGTCCGAGACCCGGTGTCGAAGGAGGTCGAGATGTCGCTGTTCAATCGCGGAATCATGATTCTGCTGGCGACGGCGGTGATGGTCGTTGGCAACCTGACGCCGGCAGGCGAGAACATGCCGGCCGCTCAGGAGAAGCCGGCGTTCAGTCTCCCGCCGGCTGGCACGACCGGGACGCCGGCCGACAAGGTCACCGATCCCGCGCTGAAGAACCTCCCCAACCCCAATCCGAAGGCCGTGACGAACTGGGGACCCCTGCCCGCGCCCCGCGTATGGGGATCGTCTGCCGGCATCGACATCGGGCCCGACGGCCACGTGTGGGCGTACGACCGCTGCGGCAACGTGGGCCTGGGCGGCGGGTGCGACACCAACCTGGTCGATCCCATTCTCAAGTACGACCGGCGCACGGGCAAGCTGCTCACGAGCTTCGGCGCGGGCGTGTTCGTCACGCCTCACGGCATTCACGTGGACAGGGCGGGGAA
Source organism: uncultured Bifidobacteriaceae bacterium (assembly GCA_964497175.1). Taxonomy (GTDB): domain Bacteria; phylum Acidobacteriota; class Vicinamibacteria; order Vicinamibacterales; family CAVVIG01; genus CAZCEL01. Next base: position 1,230 of record CAZCEL010000113.1, on the reverse strand, counting down.
CGTGTGGGTCACCGACTTCTCGGCGAACAAGGAGGGCACCAAGGGCCACCAGGTCATCAAGTTCAGCCCCGAGGGGAAGATTCTGCTGCGGCTCGGAACGGCCGGCGTGCCCGGCAGCGGCCCGACGCACTTCAATCAGCCGTGCGATGTGATCACGGCGCCCAACGGGGATATCTTCGTCTCGGACGGTCACAGCGGACAGAACGCGAATCCGCCGGCAGGATCCACCGGACGGATCATGAAGTTCACGCGAGACGGCAAATTCCTCAAGGAATGGGGGCGCATCGGCACCGGGCCCGGCGAGTTCCGCACACCGCACGCGATGGCCTTCGACTCGAAGGGCCGGCTGTACGTCGCCGACCGCGGCAACCATCGGATCCAGATCTTCGACCAGGACGGCAAGTACATCAGCTCGCACTACCAGTACAGCCGGGTCAGCGACGTGTTCATCACACCCAACGACATGCTGTACGCCATCGACTCCGAGACACAGGAGACGAACCATCCGGGCTGGAGAACCGGTATCCGGATTGGACGCGCGTTCGAAGACCGGGTGACGGCCTTCATTCCCCCGCACCGCTGGGAGAAACGGCCGATGGGGGTCGCAGGCGAGGGCGTTGCGGTCGACGCCGACGGCAACGTGTACGCGGCGGAGGGACCAGGCTCGCGGCCGGCCGTCGACGGCGGACTGACGAAGTACGCGAAGTAAGATTCGGGGACAGACTGCCCCGTGGGAGACATGCCATGGCCATCAGCGATCTGCTCTTGACCGAATTCGACGAGGAAGTGAGGAAGACGCGCGAAACCTTGGAGCGCGTGCCGGCAGGCAAGGGAGACTTCGCGCCTCACCCGAAGTCCATGAAGCTCGGATCGCTCGCGCCCCATGTGGCGCAGTTGGCCGGCTTCGGCGAGTCGGTCCTGACGACGCCAGCACTGGACTTCTCCCAGGGCAGTTACGCACCACTGCCGTTCGAGTCGGCCGAACAGCTCGTCCGCGCGTTCGACGCAGGTGCGGCCAGGGTCCGCCGCGCGCTGGCAGAGGCGCAGGACAGCGTCTGGACCGAGCCCTGGAAGTTATCATTCCAGGGGCAGACCCTCTTCGAGGGCTCGCGCTTTCTGGCCTACCGCCAGATGTTCATCAACCACTTGGTACACCATCGAGCGCAGCTCGGCGTCTACCTGCGGCTCAACGAGACACCGGTGCCTGCGACGTACGGGCCCTCGGCGGAC
>CAZCEL010000112.1:4691-11789 GCA_964497175.1 uncultured Bifidobacteriaceae bacterium | reverse complement strand
CAGCGACGTCTGCCGTCGCGCCGGGCTCGAGCGTGCCGATCCTCTCCGGAAAGTTGAGGATCTTCGTGGGCGCCGTGGTCACACCCGCGATCACCTGATCGAGGCTCATGCCCAGGTGCAGGAACTGGGACATCGGCAGCAGGACGCTGGCGAAGTTGCCGTCCGGCCCGCGGGCCATGTCGGTCGATATCGCGTCCGGAAACCAGCCCTGGCGCGTGGCCTTCTCCGAGACGTCCCAGGCGTGATGCGTCGTCGCCAGCTGCCCATCGGTCCAGACGCCGCGATCCTTGAGCGCCAGGATCTGGGGCAGCACCGTCTCGGCCTGCGTATCGGAGCCGAAGAGGTTGGCCCAGTTGGGCGATGAGGGATTGAACGGGTGCGTCAGAATGTCGCCCCTCCGCAACAGGGCCAACACCTCCGGCTCGACCGTCCAGTGCAGCATGATCGGGAGGCCGGTGGCGTCTCCGACCTCGCGGGCCGCCTTCATCACCTCCAGGTCTCGCGCCAGGTCGCTCCGTCTGCCGTTCACACGGACCTTGATGCCAAGGATGCGATCGCGGTTGGCCGCAATCAGGCGAATGGCCGGCCTCGAATCGGTCATCCTCGGATCGAGGTAGATTTCGTTGGTCACCGCCAGGCCGATCGACGAGATGTTCACGAGCGCGTAGATCCGCGTGGGCGACGATTCGATCACGTACTTGCGGAACCCCGCAAAGGTCCCCGTCCCGGTCGATCCGCAGTCGACGAGCGTGGTGACGCCCGACTGGAACCCGACCGTGTCCGGATCGATGTTGAGCGTGATGCCGTGCTTGTACACATGAGTGTGCAGATCGATCAGTCCGGGCGTCACGAGCTTCCCTTTGGCGTCGTACACCTGACGCGCCTGGTCGCGTGGAATGTTCGCGTCGATCCGCGCGATCCGCCCGCCCGTAATCGCGACGTCACGCTCGGCTGACAGCTTCTGCGACGGGTCGACGACCCGACCACCGGCAATCAGCAGATCGTAGGAGACCGAAGCGGCGGCCTGGGGGGCTGCCGCCGGCGCGCCGAATCTCTGAACAGGATGGGACGCCGATCGGAACGACAGATGCGGCAGCGCCGGGATGGCGGCCGCCACCGACCCGATCCGGCCAAGAAACGCCCGTCGAGTTGTGTCGGACATTGGCAGGTTATACACCAAGCCGCGGTAAACAGCTACGGCCACCTCGACCACGAATCCTTCGGCCTTCGGCGTTAACATGTCCCTGACCGGGAGGTGCGCATGCGCCGACGCGCGATCGGGTTCGTCACTGGTCTGCTCCTGATCGGTTTTGCGCTTGTCACAACTGCCTCCGCGCCGGCCGGCCAGCCGCCCCGTGTGCCGGGAGCGACGGTGCCGCCTCGTACGCCGACCGCCGCCGACGTTCCGATGCTGCCGTACACGCTCGTGGACTGGCCGACGCTGCCCCTCAGCGCCGCCGGCGTGCCTGCCGGGCCCTGGAATTTCATCCAGGTGGCATCAGTGGCCGTCTCCTCGCGTGGCCGCATCCTCGTGCTCCACCGCGGTGCTCAGCCGATCATGGAGTTCGAACAGCACGGGACATTCGTCCGTTCGTGGGGTGATGGGATGTTCAGCGAGGGCAAGGTCGGCGCAATGGCAAGAGCGAACTGGACCGAGGGGCGGTCGCGGTATTCAGCAGTGTATGGCCCGGCCGGCTGCACATCCTGCGGCGCCCATTCCGTCCGCGTTGATCCGAGGGGGAACATCTGGATCGTCGATGCGCCCGGCCACATCGTCTACAAACTGGACGCGGAAGGAAGGGAGCTCATGCGGCTCGGCCGCAAGGGCATCGCCGGAGCAGACCGCGATCATTTCAACCTGCCGACAGACGTCGCCTTCGCGCCGAGCGGCGAGGTCTACGTCAGCGATGGGTACGGCAACGCCCGGGTCGTGAAGTACTCGGCTGACGGAAGGTACCTGCTGCAATGGGGCACGAGGGGAACCGGCCCCGGAGCGTTCGGCCTGCCGCACAACCTCGTGACCGACAGGCAAGGCAGGGTCTACGTCAGCGACAGGGACAACGAGCGGATCCAGGTGTTCGACCCCGGCGGGAAGTTCCTGAACCAGTGGACCGGCACCGGAGCGGTGTCCGGGCTCGCGATGACGAAGGACGAGCGCATCTGGGCCGGCGCAACCCTCAGGGATCTGGAGGGCAGGATCCTCGGGCGGCTGTCGGCCACGGCGGGCGGACACGGCATTGCCGTCACCGATTCGGGCGACGTCTACCTCGCGCAGCTCAACGGCGTGGTGCAGAAGTTCGTCGTGAAATGACCTGCAGGAGCACGGCATGAAGCGAACACGCCTTGTCCCCCTCACGTTGATCGCGTCTTTCGCGCTGCTCGGCGCCGCCCGCACATCGCTCTTGAAAGTGGCGGCCGCGCAGGGGTCTGGCGCCGATCAGGTCCCGCGGTTCCAGGTGGACCCGTTGTGGCCGAAACCCCTGCCCAATAAGTGGGTCATGGGATCGGTGGTTGGCGTCTCGGTCGATTCCAAAGACCGCGTCTGGATCGTCCATCGGCCGTCATCGCTCGTCGACAACGAAAAGGCGGCGGCGCTCAAGCCACCACTGGCCGACTGCTGTTTTCCCGCCCCCCCCATCCTCGCCTTCGACCAGGCCGGCAATCTCGTCCAGAGTTGGGGTGGGCCAGGCGCGGGCTACGATTGGCCGGGCTCCGAGCACGGGATCTACGTGGACTACAAGGACAATGTCTGGATTGGGAGCAACGGCGCCAAGGACACGCACGCGCTCAAATTCACACAGGCGGGAAGATTCCTGCTCCAGATCGGCAAGGCAGGGACGAGTGGAGGCAGCAACGACACACAGAATCTGAACAAGCCGACCACCATGACGGTCGATCCCGCTGCCAACGAGGTGTATGTCGCCGATGGGTATGGGAACCGGCGCGTCATTGTGTTCGACGCCGATTCCGGTCAGTACAAGCGGCACTGGGGCGCGTACGGAAAGAGGCCGGACGACTCGGATGCGTACAACAATGCCGGCGCCGTCGTCGGCAAGGATTACGACCCGAACCGCCTGGCGCAGCAGTTCGGTCGTGCGGTCCACGGCGTCGCGATCTCGAAAGAGGGGCTCGTCTACGTGAGCGATCGCGTCAACAACCGGATACAGGTGTTCAGGAAGGACGGCACGTTCGTGAAGGAAGGGTTTATCAACAGACGGACCCTCGGCTTCGGCTCGGCGTTCGAGTCGGCCTTCTCGGTCGACGCCGAGCAGCGGTTTCTGTACAACGTCGACGGCATGAGCCAGAAGGTCGACATCCTCCGGCGCGACACGCTGGAGATTCTCACGAGCTTCGGCCAGGGCGGCCGATATCCGGGACAGTTCTTCTCCGTCCACAGCGTTGCGACCGACTCGCGCGGCAATATCTATACAGGCGAAACGCTCGAAGGCAAGCGCGTGCAGCGATTCGTCTACAAGGGCACGGGGACGGTCGCGGCCGCCGGGCAGGCACGCTGAGAGTGTTCCGGAACTGCTACGATCGGCCCGACCGGCCGTCGGCACCGAAGACGTTCGCGAGCTCGAACGGGATTGTGACCTCCAGCTGATCGTAGCGGCAGTCCTGGGGCGGCTTATCGGCGCGCCAGCGCAGAAAGATCGGCGGGTGGCGGAAGCGGCGGCCCTGGAGGTGGTCGTACTTCACCTCGCATACACGTTCGACACGCAGCGGCTCCCACGACAAGTCCTTGCCCGCGTTCCAGCGGCTGTGGGCGCCGGGCATCCGGGCGAACTCGCTCCCCTCCGCCCAATTGCGCCACGGGTGGTTGGTCAGCGCGTCGGCTCGGAGCGTCGCGAGGTCGATTGTCAACTGCTTACGCGCGGCGACCGAGAACGCTGATGTCACGCCGACGTGCTGGAGCGCTCCCGAATCATCGTACAGGCCGAGAAGGAGCGATCCCACCAGGTCGTCGCTACTCTTATGCCACCGGAAGCCGGCGACCACGCAGTCGGCCGTTCGCGAGTGCTTCACCTTGAGCATGGCGCGCTTGCCGGGCTGGTAGGTTGCGTTCGCCGGCTTGGCGACGACTCCGTCCAGCCCTGCGCCCTCGAAGCGCGCGAGCCACTCCGAGGCCACCTCGCGGCTGAGCGTCATGGGCGTCACGTGAATCGGAGCCGCGACCGCGTGGAGCATCCGTTCGAGGCGCGAGCGCCGTTCGCTCTGCGGCAGGCCGCGGACGTCGATGCCGTCGGCCGCGAGCAAATCGAACGCAACGAACGATGCCGGCATCTTTCCGGCGAGCATGGCGACCCTGGATGCGGCCGGGTGCAGGCGAAGCTGGAGCGCGTCGAAGTCGAGGCCGCAAGCCGTCACGATGACGATCTCGCCGTCGACCACCGAGCCGGGGGGCAGTTGACGGACCAGCTCGTCGTGCAGCTCGGGGAAGTACCGGTCGAGCGGGCGCAGATCCCGGCTCTGGATGAACACGTCGGTCGGGCTGCGGAAGACCACGGCGCGGAATCCGTCCCATTTCGGCTCGTAGAGAAAATTCCCGGCTGGAAGATCCTCGGCCAGGCGGGCCAGCATCGGCTCGACGGGCGGGGGCAGGGGCCAGGTCATGGTCACGCCTGCAATGTAGCAGAATCGCTCGGCGATAAATCGGGATCGGGGGAGGATCGATGACTGATGGACCGAAGATGTACGCGCAGCTCGCCGACTGGTGGCCGCTCGTGTCCCACCCTGACGATTACGCGGAAGAGGCCGGCATCTACCAGCGTCTGCTGCTCGGCGCCGCTCGGCGCCCGCTGAAATCGCTCGTCGAGCTCGGGAGCGGCGGCGGCAACAACGCCTCCCATCTCAAGGCGCGCTTCAGCCTGACGCTGGTCGAGCCATCGGCGGGCATGCGCCGCGTGAGCCAGCAGCTCAACCCCGACTGTGAGCACGTGGACGGCGACATGCGGACCGTCCGGCTGGGCCGCCGCTTTGACGCGGTATTCGTCCACGATGCGGTCGACTACATGGCGACAGAGGCGGATCTGAGAGCTGCGATCGAGACGGCCTTCCTGCACTGCGAGCCGGGCGGCGCGGCGCTCTTCGCTCCCGACCACGTCCGCGAGACCTTCAGACCCGCGACCGATTGCGGCGGCCATGATGGCGACGGCCGCGCGCTGAGGTATCTCGAGTGGACATGGGATCCAGAACCGGCCGACACCACGTACCTCGCCGACTACGCGTTTCTGCTGCGCGAGCGCGACGGCTCGATCCGCGTCGAGCACGACCGCCACATCGGGGGGCTGTTCGCACGGGGCGACTGGCTGCGGTGGCTGGCCGAGGCCGGGTTCGAAGCGACGGCCGTTCCCGTCGACCACTCTGAACTGGAGCCCGGTCAGTACGAGGTGTTCGTGGCCAGGCGGCCTTGACCACGCCATGTCCCAACTGGCGAAAGTGTAGACCTGGGAAATGGTGCTCAGTAGACCGAATGACCGCGGGCGTACAATCCTGGGAGCATCGAACGATGGCTCGTGAACAGAGCGCCGGGTCCAGGAAGGTCCTCCTGACCGCTGTCCTCATCCTGGCGCCGCTCATCGTCCAATCACAGCCCGATCCGCAGGTGGATGCCGCCTGGGCGGCGCTCCGGCAGGGCGATGGCGGCCGCGCAGCGGCGGCATTCGAGCTGGCCCTCAGGCGCAGGCCTCGAGATCCCGGCCTGCTGCTCGGAGCGGGCGCCGCCGCGCGCCTGCTTGGCCGCGACCACGATGCCATCGAGTTCCTCGCCAGCGCGCTCGCCATCGATCCGAAGCTCACGCAGGCCTCCGAGCTTCTCGGCGAGATCGAATACTCACAGGGAGACCTCGAGGGTGCCATTCGCAGGTACGAGCAGGCGCTCACGCACGCCTCCAAGAACGCCGCGGGGATGCGACGCCGGCTGGAGCAGTGGCGCAAGGAGGCGGCCGTCCACGACAAGCTGTCCGAGCGCAGCGAGGCGCGGTTCTCGGTCGTCTTCGACGGCCGCTCCGACAGCTTCCTGTCGAATCATGCTGTCGCGCTCCTCGAGCGAACCTTCCAGCGCATCGGCGAGCGGATCGGCGCCTTCCCGTCGAGAAGGATTCTCGTCACGCTGTACTCCGAACAGCAGTTCCAGGACATCACGCGAGTGCCGGCCTGGTCGGCCGGCGCCTTCGACGGCAAGATCAGGATCCCGGTGCGGGGCATCTCGCAGAACATGGAGCAGTTCGATCGCGTGCTGGTACACGAATTGACCCACGCCATGGTCCACGGCCTGGCGCTTCGCGGAGTGCCCGCATGGCTGCACGAAGGACTCGCGAGCTACTTCGAGCCTGGCGACGTCGCGTCAGCCGAACGTCGCATGCAGGCGCTCGGTCTCGTCGTGCCGTTGGCCGATCTGCAGGACAGTTTCAGCCGCTTCAGGGCGGCGCAGGCCGTGGTGGCCTACGATCAGAGCCTCGTGGCGGCCGACACCCTCGTGCGCCTGGTCGGCACGCGCATGGCCGGATTGCTGCAGGGTTTGGGAGCCGGGCAGACCTTCGAGCAGAGCATGGCGCAGCTGGGGTTTCAGGCGGCGGAGTTCGAGGCCCAGGTGAGCCGGCGACTGCGCCGCTGAGGGCCTCTCTCTCGGCCTCTCTCTCGCTCTTGACACGATCGTGATCAGGGTGTAGACAAGGGTCTTCTGAGGAGTGGCGAAGATGGCCAGACGATTCATCGAGCTCGTCGGCGTGGCGGCTGTGGCCGGCGCCGTGGTCGGGCTGCTCGAGCTGGGGTCCGTTTCCCTGGGGGGGCAGGCTCCGGCGGCAGGTTCGGCAAACGGTGACGAGGCGGCCCCGGGGCCCGCGCCGAGGACGCCGTGGGGCGCCCCCGACCTGCAGGGGATCTGGACGAACGACTTCGAGACCCCACTGCAGCGCCCCGCCAAGTACGCCAACAGAGAGTTCTTCACCGAAGAGGAACGGGCCGAGTTGGACAGGCAGCGGTTGGGCATTATCAGCAAGGACAGTCGCCGGGAGAAAGGCAGCGAGCAGGACGTCGGCGGCGCCTACAACGCGGCGATTTTTCTTTCCCACAAACACATGGGCCGGCGGACCTCGC
>CAZCEL010000112.1:3990-4681 GCA_964497175.1 uncultured Bifidobacteriaceae bacterium | reverse complement strand
AGCGATCGAAAAGGACGTCGCGTCGCGGCAGGGGCGCGACGATCGGTCGGAGCGAGGTACGGAGCGGGATGTCGCGCAGGCCTACAACCAGCACTGGTCCGCGGTGCCGACGCGGCTTGCCGATCGGCGCACTTCGCTCATCGTCGATCCACCAGACGGGCGCATTCCTCCGGTGACGCCCGAGGTGACCAAGCGACGGCAGGAACTGCGCGAGTTCCAGCTCGCGCTTCTCCAGGCCACGGATGTCTGCAAGAACAAGCTGCCGGGCTGCGATGGCGGCAAGTTCGGACCGGTGTCGCCACGGCGGTCCGAGATCCCGCCCTCGTATCTTTCGACCGGGGCGGCCGGGGGCGGCGTGATCAACCGGTCCGACAATCCGGAAGACCGCACGCTCGGGGAGCGGTGCATGGCAGCCACCCTGCCTGACTTCGGCGGCGCCGCGGGGTTCTTCCCGCAGATCATCCAGGCGCGCGACGCGGTATCGATCTTCTACGACACGGGACAGGGCCAGGGCTGGCAGCGGATCATCCCCATTACCGACAAGCCGCATCTTCCCAGGCACGTGCGGCAATGGTGGGGCGACTCGCGCGGTCGCTGGGAGGGCGACACGCTGGTGGTCGACGTCACCAACTTCACGCCCAAGACCGACTATCAGGGATCGCGCGAGAACCTGCACCTCGTCGAGCGGTGG
>CAZCEL010000112.1:0-3980 GCA_964497175.1 uncultured Bifidobacteriaceae bacterium | reverse complement strand
ACAGCGCGTGTACAAGGAGCCGCGCTGTCACGAAGGGAACTACGGCATGCCCGCTCTGCTCGTGGGCGCGCGCGCCGAAGAGGCGGCCTTCGCGAAGGGGCGAGGGCCCAATCCCGCAACGCTCTGCACCGCCGGCTGCGGCGGGTTCGCCGGCGGGTTTGCCGACGAGGGCGAAGAAGCCAATCCGCTCGCCAGATGATGGCCGGATGAGGAGCTGACTACGTACACTGGCCGCACGCCAAGAAGACAGCAAGGAGCGTATCGTCATGCGATGGTTCTCGATGCTAGTGGTGGCTGTTCTCGGGGCCCTCCTGGGCTCGCTCATCACCATGTCCATGAGCCGCGGCGCGGGTGAGGGGCCGCCGGTGCCGCGCACCGCTGACGGCAAGCCGGACTTCAGCGGCATCTGGCAGGCCAACAACGAGGCACACTGGGATCTGCAGGCGCACGAAGCACGTCCCGGGATGGTCACGCAGCAGGGCGTGTATCCGTACGAGTACGCGAGGGTGCCTGCCGCTCCGGTCGTCGCGCTCGGCGCGGCCGGCGGCGTTCCCGGATCGCTCGGTGTCGTGGAGGGCGACGGCGAGATTCCCTACAAGCCCGAAACCCTGGCGATCAAGAACGAGAACGGGCAGAACTGGATCGACCGCGACCCCGAGCTGAAGTGCTACCTGCCGGGCATCCCGCGCGCGATGTACATGCCCTACCCGTTCCAGATCGTCCAGAGCACGAACAAGGTGCACATGGCCTTCGAGTTCACGAGCACCGCCAGGACCATTCACCTCGATCAGGTCGAGGGACCGCCTGACTACACCTATATGGGCCACTCGGTCGGACGCTGGGAGGGCGACACGCTCGTGGTCGACGTCACGGAGTTCAACGGCAAGAACTGGTTCGACCGGGCCGGCAACTTCCACAGCGAGGAGCTGAAGCTCGTCGAGCGCTTCACGCCCATCACGAAAGACGCGATCCACTACGAGGTGACGATCGAGGATCCGAGGACCTTCACGAGGCCGTGGAAGATCTCGATGCCTCTCTACCGCCGGCTCGAGCCCAACATGCAGCTGCTCGAATACCGCTGCATCGAGTTCGTGGAAGAGTTCCTCTACGGCAATCTCCGCAAGGAGCAGCTGGTCAAGCGCTGGGAAGGCGAAACCATCATCGTCGACATCACGCGCAAGGTGCCTCAGGGCGAGAAGCTCCACGACTGGTACCGGCGCTAGCGGGATGTGTCGCAGCGACAGGAGATACGAAACAGGGAACGCGCAACAGGAGGTTGAATCCGATGCAGATGAAGCTGGCCGTCACCGTCGCGGGTCTGGGTTTGGTGCTGTCCGGGATGGTCGTACCGGCGTCGGCGCACCACGCGTTTGCGGCCGAGTTCGACGCCAACCGTCCGGTCACGTACAAGGGCACCGTCACCAAGATGGAGTGGGTAAACCCCCACGTCTGGCTCCACATGGACGTGAAGAAGCCTGACGGGACGGTGGAAAGGTGGGCATTCGAGGCCGGCACGCCGAACGTGCTGTTCCGACGCGGCTTCACCCGGAAATCCCTCGAGATCGGGACCGTAGTGCAGGTCGACGGCTACCAGGCAAAAGACGGCTCCCGCCGCGCGAACGGCCGGGACCTGACGTTCGAGGACGGCCGCAAGCTGTTCATGGGGTCGTCGGGCACCGGCGCGCCGTACGAGCTCCAGGCCAAACAGGCGGACTCTGCGCCGGCGAAGAAATAGCGCCTCGCGCCGCGCGTCGGTGCTACAGCTTCGGGCCGGCCCCCGTGCGGGGGCGTTGCCCACATGTGTCCGGCCAGCCCTGGTCGCACGCGCGCGCGTAAAGTGCGGCGGGGGTCCGATCGGCGATGGCGCCCTTGGTGCCCCGCAAGACGATGGGATAGTCGCCAAGCGTGGGCTGGCCCCTCGCCCAGGGCGTCGCGCCCGTGCTGAAGGCCGTGACATTTCGGCAGGCCGGCTCGAATCCGAGCGCGCATCCCCGCTCGAACGCGTCGGCCGCGGCTGCGCCCGGTGTCGCCCCATTCCTCCCTGACCTCGAGAGATTCGCACCCAGGATCCCGGCCTCGTTGCACGCCCAGCCAGAGCCGGCATTGCAGTAGATCGTCTGCAGCGTCTCGAGGTATTCGCACGCCGACGGCCGATCCTCCTCGCAGGCCCGCTGCCAGAAGGGGACCCACTGTCCCTCATGCCGGTCCCCGACGCCCTGCACCGCGCTCATCGCTGCAAACACCACGGTCCAGGTGGCCATATAGGCCAGGTGACGCTGGCGCGGCGCCATCCATCGACCGATGGCCGCAGGATCGAATGCGCGGAGGGCGCTCGAACCGGCCAGACGATCGATTGCCCTGATCGAGAGATTCAGAACGGGCACCTGCAGGAGCTTGTCGTAGAAGGTCGGAACGCCCGCGGCGCCGAGCACCTGGTACAACGCGACGGAGCTGAGCCCATAGAGCACGCCGAAGATGATCCGGCCGAGCTCGGTGCGCGGCGAAGTGGACGGATCGGTGAAAAGCAGGTGCATCCCGAGAAAGACCGCAATCGGGATGTAGGAGTCGTAGAAGAAGTAGACGCCTGTCACAGCAAAGTACGCCAGGCCGAACACATAGGTGCTGACCACCGCTGACATCGTCATGGTAGTGACGCCGAAGAAGAACTGCCCTGGCAGGCCCACGAGAAACAACATCAGGTACATCTGTGGGGGGAAGAACTGCGTGACCGCGATATCCTGCCCCCTCGTCGCGTCGCTCATACCGGTCGCGAGGAGTCCCAGTGAGAAGATCGCGAGCGGAAACGACGAGGGATTGAAGATGTGGGTGAGGCGGCCCCCCTTCTCCCACCGGATGAGCTCCTTGACGGCCAGGCCGAGCGCCACCATCAGGAACTGCAGATAGAACCACTCGGGCCTGAACCACAGAAAGAGGTTGATGCTGAAGATGATGGGAAACGGCCCGAAGCCCAGCGTGTAGGTGTCGCGCCGCGACCAGCCGAGCAGCAGATCGAATGCGTAGGCGAACACGAGCTGCGCCACGATGAGGTACGCCGCCTCGTAGACCTGTGGCCAATAGAGGCCCCAGTACAGCAACACCGAGGATTGGGCGCAGGCCTGGAGATAGTGCTGTTTCCGCAAGACGATCTCGAGCGTGAACGTTCGGCTCCTGGCACTCGCGACGCCACCCAGAAGCGCGATCCAGGCCAGGAATGCGCCGCTCACGCCGAGAAACGACGTCAGGAGACGCGGGTTTCCGGACACCCTGTCGAGGAGCCCGAACGCCATCAGCGTCAGCGCAAAGGCCAGTGGCAGGCAGAGAGCGCGCGCGGGCGGCAGGTCGGACGAGCGTGTGAGCGGAACGGCCGCTTCGAGTGCGTGTCCCGTGGCAGCTGAAGTCGGCGCCGCCGGGGTGGCTCTGCTCGTCCCTGGGACCATGACGTCCGGATTCTAGAACGTAGCACCTGAGGGGCCGCCAGGGCTATCCTTAGCTCATGGCCGAAACGGTTGAATTTCCAAGCAACGGAAGTGTCGCGTCGGGCTATCTCGTGAAGCCGGCCGCCGGCTCGGGACCCGGGGTCCTGGTCATTCAGGAATGGTGGGGCCTCGATTCAGGCATAAAGGAGATGACCGATCGGCTCGGTGCCGCCGGGTTCGTGGCGCTGGCGCCCGATCTGTACCACGGCGAACTGGCGGGCCACACCGAGATGGACAAGGCGTCCCGTCTCATGCAGAGTCTGCCGCCCGACCGCGCGGCGCGCGATATGAGCGGCGCCGTGGACTACCTCACGCGCCACAGCGCCGTGACGAGCGATGGCGTTGGCGTCGTGGGGTTCTGCATGGGTGGAATGCTCTCCTTCCTGATCGCCACCGGACGTCCCGACAAGGTACGAGCCGTCGTGCCCTTCTACGGATTCCCGCAAGGCGACATGGAGCCGGACTGGTCGAAGCTGACGGCGGCCATCAGCGGACATATGGCCG
>CAZCEL010000111.1:729-11797 GCA_964497175.1 uncultured Bifidobacteriaceae bacterium | reverse complement strand
GGCGCCGGCGGTGGCGCCACGCTGCTGCCCGCCCCTACCACCTCGACTTCGGCCAGGGTCGCGTGGGTGCCCTGAACACTGTCAAAGGTCACACGCACGACCCGGGCGGTGAGGTCCGAGAACGGGACGTCCGTGCCGGTCCGAACAACCTGTGTGCTTTGTCGCTGACCAACGAGGTTGGTGCGGGCAGCGTCCTGGTACAGACGCACTGTTGCCTGCGTCACCAGGGTTCCGTCACGCGCCCCGTAGAGACGGACTCTGCGCACGACGATGGGCACCGGAAACTCGAGGTCGACCCATTGACCGATCGAGAGCCCTTCCTGGCTCTTCCAGTTGTCGTACACCTGCTCAAGCTCGGCCCGTCGATTCACGAGCCGGCCAGGGCTGTTCCCCGATGTGGACGACGCGACGACCTGCGCACCCGGCGCAAGATTCGTCCAGCGGGCTTCCTCGGCGGTTGTAGGCACGGCAATCTGCGTGTGCCCGGCGTGGCAGCCTACGCACCTCGCCGTCGTGCCGGGACGGCCGTAATTGAAGCCGGTAACGAAGGCGCCGCCGGACAGGCCGCCGTCGTGCGTCGTACGGGGAAGCGCGTGGCTGACGTTGCGGAGGTCCTCGAAGAGTGGCACGTTCGCGGGTGCCGTGTGCCTGACCGATCCGTTGGGTGACAGGGGCACTTCGGCAAGAAGAAACGGGTAGTTCAGCGACGTGTCCTGATTGAGCGGCGGGCGCTGGTAGTCGGTGAAGAAACGGATGGTAGCCGCTGAGCCGACTGGCGGCGCATTCACGATGGCCAGGTCGACCGGACCGTTGAAGTACACATTCAGGGCGTCGAACACGAACATGCCGTCGCGATCGACGTTGTCGATCGATCCGACCGGGGTCACCGTAGGCCGGTCGGTCGGTCCGTCGGCAATGATCGGCGGAACGGGGCGCGGTCGCAGCAGTCGAGCCCGCAGCTCTGTGGTTCCCCGAGGATCGTAGACCAGCGTCGGACTGGAAGGACTGGCCGGATTCAGGACGAACAGCCCGTAATCCTGTCCGATATCTTCGGTGCCTGTGGCCGGATCCCTGGCCCATGAGAAGAGGAGACGCCCGTCAGGCAGCGGCAGGCCGTCGGCGGCGTAGCCGGTCGCGCTGTGAATGATCGTCAACGACTGCGGATCCTCCTTGCGGATGAAGTCGTCGGTCTTGACGGTCAGACCCCAGATGGAATCCGAGCCCACCCCGCCCCGGGAGAAGCGGCGGATTCCTCCGAATCCGCCCGACTCGGTCAGGGGAAAGTCCGGAAAGAAGTTCCCGTAGAGGACGCCGTCGTTCGTGAACCCACCCCCGTAGTAGTTGTTCATGAACAGCGGAATGCGGATCGCACCGGTCCAGAGCCGCAATCCGGTCCCGTCCGGCTTGATCGACGCTGCAACCCATTCATTGGCCGTTATGGCCGCTGGAAAACCTGACGAAATCGACGGATTGTCGGTCAGGCCGTCTCTCAGCGAGTAGGATGGGTATCCGCCCCTGTCCTCCAACCGGATGGTATCTGTCCGGTCCGATGGCAGGCGCCCGTTGAGCCACCAGCGGGCGTAGACGATTTCGCCAGTCACAGGATCGATAACCGGGCGGTCGGCGCCATTGCGCTCTGACGTAATCCGGTGTTCGCCGCTGCCGTCGGCATTGACGACGTGCAGGTTCGTGCCTCTGGCCCGGCCGTACTGCGGCACGTTCATCCAGCGGGTGGACGAGAATACGATCCGCCCGTCAGGGAGCCAGGCCGGGTCGGTGTCGTCGTACCGATACGGCTGGCCCGCCTGTCCCCACTGTGCCATGTCGATCGCGTCGAGAACCAGGTCGTTGAACGTGACCTGGCGAAGGCCCGTACCGTCCGCCCCGATGACGAAGATGCGCCATCGTCCGGGATTCGCGTGGCTGCCGGTGTCGTAGCTCTGTCCGGCCGGCGGCGCGGGCAAACCTGCGAACGCGATTCTGGCGCCGTCGTACGACACGTCGGGCGCGCTGACATCAATCAGGTTCATCGTGGAAGGCGCGGGCGAGGCCCCATCGACCAGCACCCGAATCGTCCCGTTCACCTCGCGGACGAGCAAACGTCCCGGCGCGGCGACACGAAAGCGCTCGCGTGCTCCCACGCCTGGCATCGCGCGGTCTTCATCGCTTTGAGGTAGGAAATCGCTGCCATCTTCCGGAATCTGGCGCGACACGAAGACGATCGGGTCGGAGAGAACGGACTGTGCCTCGGGTGACTGTCCGTCGAACGCCGCCACGGCGACCATCAAGGCGGCCGACGACCACAGCAAGCCACGCCATTCGGGGGACCAGTGCATACCGCTCACCTCTTGTGTCGAAAGTCCTGGAGGTTGACGGGCTGTGCAAGGGTCGTACCTGGCGATACCGGCGGCAAGCGCGCCTGGTGGGACGGATTCGAAGGGGCGGCAGGCCAGATTTGTAAAGCTTGAACACAGATCTGGCGGGTTCCGTTCGTGTCAGGTGTGATCTGATGCCGCCATCCTCGACAAGAGAGGCTCACACCGCGGCTCGCTTAGCAGGCTGCCGACCTGCTCGGCCCACCGAGCGGATCAGCATCGCGACTACCCCTGGATTGGCCAGGTAGACCGGCCGGTTGGCAATAGCACGAGATACCGTTCGAGGCACATCGCTCAGCTCGCCTGCTCGAAAGTCGTTGAACGCCCGGTCAATGAGATAGAAACCGGTGAGCTGGCGCACGTGCCGGGGCGTCGCGGCCTGTCGGAGCCCATTCGCAACTCGATCCAGTGCCTCCTGACTGGCGTCCCCACCGAAAGCGCGCTCGTAGTTCAGGATGTGGCTCGCCACGAAGTGCAGGAATTTCCTGTCGATCCTCGCCTGTCGTTCGACGGCGAGGCTCAGAAACACGCGGGCATCCTCGACCCGGTCCCATAGGGCGGCGCGCAGGCCCTTCCACAGAAAGCCTCGACCGATCGCCCACTCCAGCCGGTCTGACAACCGCGCGAGCGATGCCGGGAACTGCGAGAACACCCGGTGCAGCAGCGCTTCGTGGTCCGCGCCATCGTCTGCAATGCTCGCCATCATGAGAAACGATTCAAGCTCGCAGGGGCGGCCTTTGACAACTGAAGGGTCTTGGCTAACCAGCTCCTCCAGAAACTGGTGGGCTAGCCTCGTCTCGCCCTGGATGAGCGCGAGCGACACCAGAGGCAGCAGATGAGGCGTCAGCGCCATCTTCTGCATGGCTTTGACGTCGACCGGACATCGAGGGTCGGCGAACACGGCCGCCAGGGCCCGCTTGATGTCGTCGCGGCGGCCTGCCAGGTTGCCGCGCCTCCGGCCCGAGTGGAACCGCCGCGAATTGAGCACGTGGTCAACGCGGGCAAAGCGGCAGCCGGCGAGAGCCAGCCGGCACGGCAGATCCGTGTCCTCGGCGCTGCCCATCCGGGCGTCGAACAACCCCACCTCGAGGAGCCGCTGGCGCCTCGCGACCAGGTCACTCGGTGCAAATGGGAAGCCGAGGACCAGGTCACGAAGGCCCACGGTCGGGGGAGGCCACCAGATTTCGCGGACGGTCGAAGCCGAGTGATTCAGCTCCATCCGGGCGTTGTAGGAGGCATCGACTTCCCGGCGAGCCTCGAGGAACCCGACGTGTGCGCCCAGCTTGTCGGGGTGGAAGAGATCATCGCCGTCCAGGAACGCCACAAGATCTCCCCTGGCCGCGCGGATGCCCGTATTCCGCGCCTCTGAGAGTCCTCGATTGCGGTCATGGGTGATACACCTGAGCCGCGGATCGTCGAACTGCCGCACGACCGAGTCGGTGTCGTCCTGCGATGCATCGTTAACGACAATAATCTCGTAGTGAGGGTACGTCTGGGTCAAGACAGTCCGGATCGCCTCGCCCAGAAACCGCGCCTGGTTGTAGGCCGGTATGACGACGCTCACGACTGGATGGTTCACCGGAGGCACACCCCTACCCTGTCGCTAGACGCCGTTGATCGCGCGTCCGCGCTACCGACGTGCCGTCTATCAACCGCCCGGAGCTGTCCAGGGTCGGGACAAGGGAGGCCGCCCCTGCAGACAGGCCGGGGTCGTGCACCCAACGCCGTGTCGGCTCGTACACGCCATCGTCAGCGTCGAGGCCCGCAACCCGATTCTTCACGCTGAACCAGTCGGACGTGGCACGGGACAGGCCAACGGAAGCACCAGCGTCAAGAATCCACGCGACAACATAGTACGTTCCGCCAAACAGCTGCACAGGGTCGAGAACGACCGAGATCGCGCCCTGGCCTGGATTCAGGTCGATCGGGACGGCATCCACGCTGGTCCTCGCGACGAAACACGAGACGCCGTCCACGCGCATCACACGCACCACGACGTTCGCGCCTTCCACGCGCCGATGGACACGGTAGTTGACGCGAACCTGGAGCGATTGGTCCCCGTACAGATCACCCACCGGCTGGCCATTGCCGTCGAGGATATCTACACGAGTCGCCTCGACACTGACAGCGGTGGCGCTGCCTCCGCCGCCGGCCGTCTGCAGGGCCTCCGCTCGACGTCGGTCAAGCGTTGCATGGTAGACGTCGATGACATCGCCAACGGGCCCCACCCGCTGGACCAGTCCCTTGTCGATGTAAATCCCTCGATCGCACACCGCCTTCACCAGCCCCGTGTCGTGCGACACGAAGATGAGGCTCGTGCCGTTCGACAACAACGCCTTGATCCGACCGACGCACTTCTGCCTGAACGCAGCGTCACCGACCGCCAGGACCTCGTCCACCAGCAGGACATCGGGTTCGATGCAGGAAGCCACCGCAAAGCCCAGCCGGACGGTCATGCCAGAGGAATAGCGCTTGATGGGGGTGTCGATGAAACGATCGAGCTCCGCGAACGCCACGATCTCATCGAATCGCGAATCGATCTCACGCCGGCGCAAGCCGAGGAGCGTGCCGTTCAAGTACACGTTTTCGCGTCCAGTCAGATCCGGGTGAAAGCCGGCGCCAAGTTCGATCAGGGCCGCCAGATCGCCGTTCACATCGATGTGGCCCGAGGTTGGTGCCGTTATGCGGGCCAACAGTTTCAGGATGGTCGATTTGCCGGCCCCATTCGGGCCGAGAAGGGCGAGCGACTGGCCCCGCTGCAGCTCGAAGCTCACGTCCCTGACCGCCCAGTACTCTCGACTCTCAGGGCCTCCCGGCAGGGACCGGCCCAGCGCACGCCGGACCCATTGCCGCGCCAGACTCGGCAGGCTTGTCCGGGCGAGACCCAGCTCGTAGCGCTTCGCGACACCGGACAACCGCACGACGGACACGCGTTCCTCCAGACCTGTCCGGCTCACGCAGGGCCCGTCCCAGCCCTTCGGCATTGCCAATCGCTCAGGCGATACGCGAGAGCCTGAATCGACTGCAGCTTCCGCAGCGGCCGCAGGTCTTCCTCCTCGGTCATGATGCGTCGAACTTGTCTCTCGATCTGTGTCACGTCGAGCCAGTTGGCAAGCTGGGGCAGCGTCTGGTAGATCGGCCACAGGGCCTTTGTGCCGAGCGCCCGGACCGAACCGACATCCAGCCGAAGCGGCACCTCGTCGATGCCTGGGAACACCCGTCGGCGAAGCCATCGAGGCGTCAACCCCGCGGCCCGCCGCCTCAGGAGATACCGGCCGGTCAGCCGGTAGGGCTCGCTGCCGTACGTGCCGGGTATGGCCGACAGCCTGCTATAGTGCCGCCGGAACACCTCCGCGAGCAACCGCCGGTGTCCGAGCGCCGCGAGCGGGAGCGACATGCAGAACCGCGCGTACTCACGGTTCATGAACGGCACCGCCACTCCATTCCAGCAGTCGCTCACGCTCGTCTGAAACGAGCCGAACATCCGCTGTCGTCCCCACGTCTCCATGAACTGGACCCGCTGGAACGCGGCTCCGGGCAAGGATCGGAACTGAGAGGCCAATTCCTCGGCGTTGGCCTCGAGCGCGCCGGCCACGTCGGTACGCATCAAGGTTCGCAGCTCAGTCTCCGTCCAGTGGACATACGGTCCGTCCTGCAGATGATAGCTCCTGGCGCGCGTGTGGATTGGAAGGAGCCCCTCGATCGCGATACCAGCAAGCACGTCGCCGTAGAAGCCGGACACGATGCGCCGGTTCTGAGACGACGAGTTGCGCACGGCATCGAAGAAGCACATCTGGTACATGCCGTGGAAGTGCATGCTGCTTCCGAACCAGTCCGCCCAGACCGGCGTGTACGTCGCGAGAAAGTCCTTCGGCAAGTCGATATGTGTCCACGGAATGCCCAGGGTCCTGGCAACCTGCCGGGAATAGATCACGTCAGTCGTATCGAGCTCGCCCCAGGTGCATGCGTGGAGACAGGCGCCGACTTCGGCGCTGACGGCGGCTATCAGCCTGGAATCGAGCCCAGAAGAGAGCGGCAGGATCCAGCTCCCGTCCGTCCTCAGTACGCCTTCGATGGCACGGAACGCCAGCGCGTGCATTTCGTCGATGAGGTCGTCCCAACCGGTCTCCCAGCGGTCCCGTGTCGGCTTGACGGTCCACAGAGATGTGCTCGTGGGTCCACCGTCGTCCCAGGTCGTGACCGAATCGGGTGGTACCGTATGCATCCCCTTGAAGAGCGTCCAATCGGCCAGGAAGTGCCCGTTGATCAGCAGCGAGACGAGGCCTGGTGTGAAGACGTCGCCGTACGAGAATCCTCCTGCCTCGACGACAACGGGTTCCAACGTACTCGCAATCCGGCCGCCAGCGATCTCGGCGTGATAGACTGGGATGCTGCCGATCCAGTCGTTCCACATCGTCCATCGGCGACCGTCCCGACTGATGCGCAGCAGCACGACGCGCCCGTCCCACGGAAGGATGAACTCCTCGTCGCGGTTACACGCGAGCAGAACGTCTTGGAGCTCCTTCCAATCGGGTCCGTCGTGTGGCGAGCCGATCACAGCCAGAACCGACCCGTCGGGAAGCTCAGCCGTACTGGTCCTCACGTCTCCGTGGCCCCAGAGATCGAGCTGAGCAATGCCGACACACAGACTCGTGTGATCCAGATGCGTGGTATGAGACCGCGCGCGCTCCTGGGCTTTCAGCGCGGCTGCGGTCTGATCGGGCGCCAGGCCACTGAACAGTGCAAACCCGACCGCAGCGTGGATCGTCTGGACCATTTCGCGACCGGTAGATGATCTCGCCACGATGCTTCAGGCTGATTTGACGCAGAGAAAGAAGGCGTGCGTCATGTCCTCGTATTCGTACATCTCGACATGCCTGACAGAGGAGCCACCGGCCGCCAGTGTCTCGCAAATCACCGTCTCGTCCACGTGGTTCATCGCGATCATGGGGTGCAATCCGAGCGTCCTGCCTAACCATCTGGTGGAGAAACCCAAACGCCTCAATCTGTAGTAACGATCGCTCGAACTATGGCCGATCAGCATGCCCTTCAGTTTGTTCCACACGCGCCTCGGGTGAACCCGTGGAAGACTCGTGAGGCGACGGTTCGTGTGATTCTCTGCGCGTCGAATCGGAATCTGAAAGAGGAGGACGCCATTTGGTCGCAGCGTTCGCACGAACTCAGTGAGATACACGCGAATTAGATCCGGCGGATTGTGCTGCAACACGTTGTTCGAGAAGACCAGGTCGAATTGGCCGGTATCGAAGATGCTCAGATCCGGCCGGCTATGCGTCAGGTATTGGCAACGGTCGCCGTGCCGATTCCTGGCTCTGGCGATATCGATCATCTTGGTGGAAATGTCAACGCCGTAGACCAAGGAGAATTCGCCGGCAAGGGCCTGAGTGACGCGGCCAATACCGCAACCGAAATCGAGCGCCGCGTCCCGCTTCAAAGATACTCGGAGCCGGTCCAGGAGATCCAGCTTCTGGCGGAGCTGCTTCGTCCCTGATTCATAGAACCGCTCAGACGAGCCTCGAAGGTGCCGACTGGGCACATTGAACCACACGGCGTCGATTTCGGCGAGGTCGTCCCAGTCCTCCCTCAGCCGTTCCATCGTCTCCATCAGAGACCGCCCCTCGCAGTGGTATGCACAAGCGCCCAGCCGGCCATCAGGTCGAGAACTGAGACACCACGCGGACGACCCGCTCCTGGTCGTCGCTCGACAGGTCCGTATAGAATGGCAGACGAATCAGGCGATCGCTTATCGTGTCAGTGACCGGGCACCCGTTAACAGGGCCGCCGAATCTGGCGCCCATGGCTGAGCGATGCAGCGGCAGGTAGTGGAAGACGCTTTGGATTCCGTGCGATCCGAGATGGGCGATCAAGCGTTGCCGCGCCTCGAGCGACGGCATGACCATATAGAACATGTGGTACGTCTGCTCGCAGTGCGAGGGAACGTGTGGGAGCTCAACACGGTTCGCGGCAGCCCAGTCCGTTAGATGCTCGATATAGGTGTGCCACAACTTGCGACGCTGCGACTGCACCGTGACACGTTGCTCGAGCTGGGCAGCCAGCCAGGCGGCCAGGATCTCGCTCGGCAGGTAGCTCGAACCGACGTCCACCCACGTGTACTTATCGACCTGACCCCTGTAGAATCGGCTTCGGTCCGTCCCCTTCTCTCTGATGATCTCGGCCCGCTCGACCAGCCGCTCGTCGTTGATGACGAGGGCACCGCCTTCGCCACAGGTGAAGTTCTTGGTCTCGTGAAAGCTCTGCGTCGCCAGGCAGCCGAACGTCCCCAGGTACTTGCCCGCGTACTTCCCGAAGAGGCCGTGCGCATTGTCCTCAACGACTGGGAGGCGGTATCTGGCTGCCACGTCCAGGATGACGTTCATCTCGCAGCCTACGCCGGCATAATGGACCGGGACAATCGCCTTCGTGCGGGATGTAATCAGCCGCTCGAGTTGCCGTTCATCCATGTTGAGCGTGTCGTGCCGAATGTCGACGAACACCGGCTTGGCGCCTCGCAGGACGAACGCATTGACTGTTGACACGAATGTGAACGACGGCACGATCACCTCGTCACCTGGTCCGACGTCGAGCAGGATGGCCGCCATCTCGAGCGCGTGCGTGCACGACGTCGTTAGCAAGACCTTTGACGCTCCAAGTACCTGCTCCAGGAGAGCATGACAGCTACGCGTGAATGCACCGTCACCTGAGATGTGAGCTGTCGACGCCGCCCGGGAGACGTATTCGAGCTCACTGCCGACCACGGTCGGCTTGTTGAATGGAATCCGTGCGACCGCCATGTTCTCTTCGACTATCATCCCCACAATCGGCAGGCCGAGCCTCGCCACGGCCGTCACGAGCGTGCTGGATCAGGACCTCGACGCGGCCGACTTCGAGGTCATTGTCGTGAACGACTCGGGCCGGCCGCTTCCCCCAGCGGCATGGCAGCAGTCGCGGCGCATTCGAGTCATCGACACACAGCGACGTGAGCGAAGCATCGCGCGCAACGTCGGGGCGGCCGTCGCCAGAGGCCGCTACTTCCACTTCCTCGACGACGACGACGTCATCGTGCCTGGGGCGCTGAGAGCGCTCCGCGAGCAGGCCGAGGCGTCACGGGCCGACTGGCTCTACGGCACGTGGCAGACGGTCGACGACGATGGGCGCCTGGTCGCTGAGTTCCGTGCCCACCTGAAAGGCAACATCTTCTCGATGCTGGTGTCCGGCGAGGGGCTGCCGCTCCAGGCATCCCTCTTGAGCAGCTCCCGGTTCTTCGGGATCGGCGGGTTCCACGCGATCCCGGAACTGCTTGGAGTGGAGGACCGTGACCTGGGAAGAAGGCTGGCTCTGACGACCGATATCCGCCCCGTAGACGCGCTCATCGCGCGTGTCCGCATCGGAGAGCAGTCGAGCACCACCGATTGGGCGCGCATCGCCGAACGCGACCGGCAGGGCCGCGACCTTGCGCTGAGCGCTCATGGTGCGTTCGGGCGGCTTCGGGCTTCGGCGCAATCGGGCCATTGGCGGGGGCGCGTCAGCCGAGCGTACCTGGCGTCGACAGCTTGGAACATGAAGCGAGGACATCTGGCCACCGCGATCAGCAGAGCCGCACTGGGGATCGCGGCTGCAAGCTGGTGGCCGCTAACGCCCGGCTACTGGGACGGCTTGACCACAAGAATCAGTTGACTCGCGCATCTCGACAGCGATCGGGAGTCCGCACACCTTCCGATAAACGGCGATCGTCTGTCGCGCACATCGCTCCCATGAGTAGCACGCGGCCCGTGCGAATCCCTTAAGGCGCAGGGAGGCTCGCAAGTCGCCGTCTGTGAGCGTACGAATCATGGCCGCAGCTGCCTCGCGGGGGTCTTTCTCGTCAAACAGCAGCGCGGCATCGCCCGCAATCTCGGGAATCGAGGAATTGTTCGCCGCGGCCACCGGAGTGCCGCACGCCATAGCTTCCAGCAGCGGCAGGCCGAACCCTTCTCGAAGGGAGGGAAACACGAATGCGGCTGCCGCGTTGTAGATCGACACGAGGTCTTCATCGGACACATCGTGCAGGAACCGGACCGACCCGACCAGATCCTTCCGTAGCATCGTGCGGGTCACCGAGAACACGACATCGGCATGGGCGCAAAGGACGACGAGCGGGTGGCAGGTTCGTACTTCTGCGGGCAGTAAGGCATAAGCCTCCAACACGAGCGACAGGTTCTTGCGGGGATCCGCCGAACCCATGGCCAGCACGAAGTCCCCTTGGAGGCCGCGCCTGCGCAGCAGCTCGGCGGCCCGCTCGGCCGGAACCGGGCGGAATCTCGGATCGGCAGCCTCATACGTGATGAACACCTTTGAGGCGTCCACTTCAAGGTGCTCGACAATGCTCTCCTTGGAAGCGGCCGAAACCGTCACTATCGCGGACGCCCGCTTCGCGGCGGCCGCGGGAACTACGCGGTAGTAGCGCCGCAGGAGCCGACGATACGCCGACTGCGCGTGACTTGGTGCGTCACCGTTCAGCCAGATCGTGTCGTGAATGGTCACGACGGACGGACACTGCAGCAGAAGCGGTGCCGTCAGGCAGAGGGAGTGAAGTAGATCGATACGGTCCCTCCCGGCCTGTCGGGCCAGGCTGACCTGCTCCCTCCATGGCATGCCAAGGAGCGGCAGCGTTCCCGGCACGACTCGGACCTCGAAAT
>CAZCEL010000111.1:0-719 GCA_964497175.1 uncultured Bifidobacteriaceae bacterium | reverse complement strand
ACGTACAGGACATAGGCGTTTGTGAAGTCTGTCGCCGCAAGACCGGCGATCAGGTTTTCTGTGTAGGTCTTGAACCCGCCGACCTGGGGGTGGGTCAGGAAGCGGGCGTCGATTCCGATTCTCATGAGGTTCGATGTCGACAAACCCGCGGATGAGTAACAGGTCCCGGGCGCTGCGTGGGGGTTCGGTGCCGCTCGTGATCGAGAACGGCGCGGTCGATGACTGCTTCGAGCGCCACGCCGATGGGCTCCCAGGCGTACCGTTCGACCACGAGACGACGAGCGCGTTCCACCATTGCTTGTATCGGGCCACGCTCGTCCAGCACTCGTGCAACTTGTGCGGCAAACGCAGAGGGCGTATCGGCGAGCAGAACATGGCGTTCCGGCTCGACGGCCAGACCCTCGATCGCCTTGGACGTGGCCACCACGGGAACGCCTATTGCCATAGCTTGAAGGACCTTGAGGCGCGTGCCCCCGCCTATTCTGAGCGGCACCACGCAGGCGGCGCTTTCCGCGATGACGGTATCGACCTCGGGAAGCCGGCCGGTGAAGCTCACGCCCGCGGCTGCCGCCAAGCCGCTCACGTCCACCCCGTCAGTGGAGCCAGTCACCCAGAACGTCGCCTCGGGGCGCACGCGCCTGACAACCGGCAAGATATCGCGAATGAAGTAGCCGACGGCGTCCAGGTTGGCTGAATAAGTGACCGAGCCCGGATAGATC
>CAZCEL010000110.1:0-11842 GCA_964497175.1 uncultured Bifidobacteriaceae bacterium | reverse complement strand
GGCGGCCCCTGTGATCCTGCTCGTCGTGGGCGCCTACCGCCGTCGCGACACGCCGGCCGCTCGCCTCATGACGGCGGCGTTCACGGGCGGCTATCTGGTCGCGTGGACCGGTTTCAGCCTGGCGGCCGCATCGCTGCAGTTCGCCCTGCACCACGCGGCGCTGTTGTCGCCGGCCATGGCGGCCCGCTCTGCCGTGCTCGGCGGCTCGATCCTCGTGATCGGCGGCGTCTACCAGTGGCTTCCCGTCAAGAACGCGTGCCTCACCCATTGCCGCTCGCCGCTGGGCTTTCTGACGCACGAGTGGCGGGAGGGGTTTGCCGGGGCATTGACGATGGGGATGCGGCATGGGTTGTTCTGCGTGGGCTGCTGCTGGGCGCTGATGGCGTTGTTGTTCTTTACCGGCGTCATGAACCTCCTGTGGGTGGCGGTGATCGCGGCCTTCGTCCTGGTCGAAAAGCTTGCGCGGGGCGGGCCGCAAGTCGGTCGAGTCGGCGGCGTGTTGCTCGTGGCGTGGGGCGCCTGGGTGATGTTGTGAGCTTCCGCGACATCCTCGGCCATCGACGCCTGACGGCTCTGCTCGCCAGATCCGCGGCCGAGGGGTCGCTCCCACCCAGCCTGATTTTCTCGGGACCACCGGGCGTCGGCAAACGGCTCACGGCGATTGCCACCGCGCAGGTCTTGAACTGCCGGGCGACCGATCCGGCCCTTCGTCCCAGCCCGTCCTCGGCGCCGGCCGTACGAGGACTCGATGCCTGCGGTGTCTGCCCCGTGTGCTCGCGGATCGCCCGCGGCGTCCACCCCGACGTTCTCGTCATCTCCCCCGCTGACACCGGATCGATCAAGATCGAGCCGATCCGCGACGCGATCGATCAGACGGCCTTTCGTCCCTTCGAAGGACTGCGTCGCGTCGTGATCATCGACCAGGCCGATGCCCTGGTGGCGCCGGCCCAGAATGCGCTGCTGAAGACGCTGGAGGAACCGCCGCCCTCGTCCATGTTCATCCTGGTGACGAGCCGTCCCGATGTCCTGCTGCCGACGGTTCGATCCAGATGTCCGCAGCTGCGCTTCCGCCCGCTCGCTGTGGACGAGGTGGCGAGAGTGCTGGCGGCGCGTGGGATGGGCGAGGCGGCCGCCCGGGCGGTGGCCGCGTCCTCCGGCGGGAGCATTGGCCGCGCGCTCGAGGCCAGCGCTGGCGATCTGGTGGACGCGCGCGCGGCCGCGGCCGACCTCCTCGCGCTGGCGGCGGCCACCGACGATCCGCGGCGGCGGCTGGAAGCCGCTCGAGATCTGCTGACACGGGGCGCCGGCACCATCGATCGCGAGTTCCTGGCGATCCGGCTGCGGGCGCTCGCGTCGCTGCTGCGCGACATCGAGCTCCTCAGGACCGGCGCCAATCGCGGCGATCTGGCCAATCCCGATCTCGAGCCCACGCTCGCGCGGCTGTCGGCGCACCGAAGCGTAAACGGGACGCGCGGCTTTGCGGCAGCCGACCGGGCGCTGGCGGCGCTGGACGCCAACGCGGGAGTCAAGGTTGTGGCAGACTGGGTCGTGCTTCAGTTGTAAGGCGTGATGTCCACTGTCTCGGTAAAGCTCAGCCCTGTCGGTCGCGCGCAGACGTTTCTGCTCGATCGGATGGCGGAGGTGCGGGCGCCAGGACCCGGCGACCGGGTGGTCGTGCAAACCGAACACGGTCCCTCGGTCGGGACCGTCGTACCGTCGATTCCCCAGGTCGGCGAGCGGCGACGTCTCTCCGACGACACACCCAATCGTGTCGTCCGCCTGGCCAGCCACGAGGATATCGTCGCCCGGATGAAGCACCAGCAGCGCGAGAAGGACGCGTTTCGCGTCGCGCTTCTGAAGATTCGCGAGCGCGGCCTGGGCATGAAGCTGACGCGCGTCGAGCACGCGTTCGACGGATCGCGGATCCTGTTCTACTTCACCTCCGACGCGCGCGTCGACTTCCGCGAGCTGGTGCGCGAGCTGGCCTCGGAATTTCACACGCGCATCGAGATGCGGCAGATCGGCGCCCGCGACGAAGCCAAGGCGCTGGGCGGCTATGGCACGTGCGGCCGGCCCCTCTGCTGCACGACGTTTCTGACCACGTTCGAGCCGATCTCGATCAAGATGGCCAAGCAGCAGGATTTGAGCCTGAATCCCTCGAAGCTGTCCGGCTTGTGCGGCCGATTGAAGTGCTGTCTGCGCTACGAGCTGCCCAACGCCAAGGGGCAGGTTCATGGCGGCTGCGGCAGCGAGGGCGGATGCCAGAACCGGACCGGCTGCGGTGCCGGAGGTTGCGGATCGGAGTGCCACTGCAGTCAGTGAGACTTGTCGGTCCCTGGTCCTGGCGGACGGACGAGGGACGACCCGGGGACCAAGGACCCTCATACGCACGCCATGCCCTCGTCCCCACGACCCCGCGTGGCCATCACCGTCGGCGACCCTGCGGGCATCGGGCCCGAGATTGCCGCGCGCGCGGCTGCCGACTCCCGCGTTACCCAGGCGTGCGAGCCGGTGCTCTATGGTCCGCTCGGCGATCGTGTGTTTCCACCGGGCGTTCTGAGCGCGGAGGCCGGACGCGCGGCGTACGACTGCATCGAGCGGGCAGTTGCAGACGCGCTCAGTGGGAAGGTTGACGCGGTTGCTACCGCGCCCGTGAACAAGGAGGCGTTCAGGCTGGCCGGCCTTCCCTGGTCGGGGCACACGGACCTGCTGGCCCACCTCACGGCCGCGAAGCATGTGGCGATGATGTTCTATTCGGACGCGCTGCGCGTCGTGCTCGCAACCGTGCACCTCCCGCTCGCCGATGTGCCGCGCGCGCTGACGAAGGAGTCGATCGAGGAGACGATCAGGGTGACGGCCGAGCAACTGCCGCGGTTCGGAAGCCTCGCGCCGCGGATCGCCGTGGCGGGCTTGAACCCGCACGCCGGCGAGCACGGGCTGTTTGGCTGCGAGGAAGAGCGCGCGATCGCGCCGGCCGTTGCCGCCTGCCGGCGTGATGGCATCGACGTGGCCGGCCCGTTTCCCGCCGACACGATTTTTGTCCGGGCCGTACGCGGCGAGTTCGACGTGGTGGTGGCCTGCTACCACGATCAGGGCTTGATTCCGGTCAAGCTGGTGGCGTTCGGCCAGGCAGTCAACGTCACCCTGGGGCTGCCGATCGTGCGGACTTCGGTGGATCATGGGACCGCGTTCGACATCGCGGGCAAGGGCGTGGCTGACCCCGGCAGCATGATCGCCGCCGTACTGCTGGCCGCGCGATTGGCCGCGCGGGACGCTACGCCGTCAGATTCCGGCCGCAAGACGGCCGCTTCAGGACGAAGGACAATGGACTAGGGACGGACCAAGGACCAAGGACGGACTGCTACACGGGTACAGAAACTGCTGACACATGAAGGAGAAGACCACGCGCGAGCTGGCGCAGACCAGCATCGCCGAAAACCGGAAGGCCCAGCACGACTACCACCTGTTCGAGACCTTCGAGGCCGGCCTCGTCCTGCTGGGGACCGAGGTCAAAGCGGTCCGCGAAGGGCGAGTCAATCTCAGGGACAGCTTCGCCCGTGTCGATGACGGCGAGGTGTTTCTGTACAACGTCAACATCAGTCCGTACTCCCATCGCGGGTACGTGGATCACGAGCCGCTGCGGCGTCGCAAGCTGCTGCTTCACCGTGACGAGATCCGCAAGCTCATTGGCAAGACCGTCGAGCGGGGCATGACGCTCGTGCCTACCCGCATGTACTTCAAGGACGGGCGCGTCAAGGTGGCGATCAGCCTGGCGAAGGGCAAGAAGGAGTACGACAAACGCGAAGCCATCAAGCGGCGGGAAGCGGATCGCGAGACGCGGGCGGCGGTCAAATCGCACCGCGCGCGCTGAACCCGGACGCCCGCCGGCGAATCGACTTGTCGACTGAAGTCGAATGGTTATTCGACTGTGACCGATAAATGGGCGACCGGCGCCTGGCGACGAAGAGCTCGCGCCGATTCGGTGTGCAAGCCGTCAGCTGGGTCGACTGCCTCGTCGAGGGTCCACCGTCCTCGTGAGGAATCGGGTATTTCGGTAGAATTATCACGCCCATGCCGACCGGCGTTCCATTTCTCGATCTGCAGGCCCAATACCGCCCGCTGCGCGAGGAGATGCTGGCCGCCATCGCGCGCGTGTGCGACAGCCAGCGCTTCATCATGGGTCCGGAAATCGAGTCGCTCGAGGCGGATCTTGCCGCGCTGATCGGCGTCGAGCACGCCGTCGCAGTGTCATCGGGCACCGACGCGCTCCTGCTGGCGCTGATGGCTCTCGGCGTCGGACACGGGGACGAGGTCATCACCACCAGCTACTCCTTTTTCGCGACCGCCGGCGCGATCGTCCGCGTGGGCGCGACGCCCGTGTTCGTCGACATCGAGCGCGACACGTTCAATCTCGATCCCGCCCTGGTCGTCAGGGCGATGACCCCGCGCACCAGGGCGATCATTCCGGTCCATTTGTTCGGGTTGAGCGCGGATCTCGACCCGATTGTCGCCGAGGCCTCGAAAGCCGGGGTGCCCGTCATCGAGGATGCTGCGCAGGCGATTGGCGCCACCTACAAGTCGAGGACGGTAGGCGCCATCGGCACGTGCGGCTGCTTTTCCTTCTTTCCGAGCAAGAACCTCGGCGCCTTCGGTGACGCGGGGCTGGTGACGACGAACGACGCCGATCTTGCGCGGCGCATGCGCCTGCTGCGCACGCACGGCATGGAGCCGAAGTACTACCACCACCTGGTCGGCGGCAACTTCCGGATGGACGCGCTCCAGGCCGCGGTTCTCCGCGTGAAGGCGCCGCACCTGGCCGCGTGGACCGAGGGCCGTCGCCTCAACGCCGCCCGCTACGCCAGGTTCTTCAGGGACGCGGGGCTGATGGATCGGATCGGCCTGCCGACCCTGCCGCCCGATCGCAAGCACGTCTTCAACCAGTTCGTCGTTCGCACCTCCGATCGCGATAGCCTCAAGCGTCACCTCGACGCGTGCGGAATCGGCAACGAGATCTACTATCCCGTTCCGTTCCACCTCCAGCCGTGCTTTGCGGATCGCGGGCATGGACGCGGAGACTTCCCGGAGGCGGAGCGTGCCGCGGCCGAGAGTCTCGCGCTCCCGATCTACGCGGAGCTCACGATCGAGCAGCAGGAGGCGGTCGTGGCGGCCATCGCGGAGTTCATGCAGACCGCGGCGGGATCGCCAGCCGGCCGGGTGCACGCGTGATCACCACGGGCGCCGAGCAGGCCAGGAGACCGAGCCGGCTCCCGAGCCTCACTACACAAATCTTCATTGGTCTTCTGATCGGAGTGGCTGTCGGCCACTTCTGGCCGTCGGCCGGCGTGGCGGTCAAGCCGCTGGCCGACGCGTTCCTGCGGCTGATCAAGATGATCATCGCCCCGCTCCTGTTCTCGACGCTCGTCGTCGGGATTGCCGGCACCGGCGATCTGAAAGCGATGGGCCGGATCGGCCTCAAGGCCCTCATCTACTTCGAGGTCGCGACGACCGTCGCGCTGGTGATCGGGCTGGTGTTCGTCAACGTGTTCAGGCCCGGCGCCGGCCTCGCGATACAGGCAGGGGGAGACGCGAGCGCCGTTGCGTCGATATCCACTGCTCAGCAGACGGCATGGGATCTCTTTCTGCACCTGTTCCCGACCTCGGTGGTCGACGCGATGGCGCGCGGCGACATCCTGCAGATGGTCGTCTTCGCGAGCTTCTTCGGCGTCGCGCTCGCCGCCGTTGGTGCCAGAGCCCGGCCGCTGGTCGAGGTGCTCGACGCCGTGGCGCTGGCCATGTTCAAGGTGACCGGCTACGTGATGGCGCTCGCCCCGCTCGGCGTGTTCGCGGCCATTGCCGCCACGGTCGGCGGGCGGGGCCTTGCGGTGCTGCTGACGCTCGGCAAGCTGATCGCGCTGATGTACGTGGGCCTCGCGCTATTCGTCCTGCTGGTCGTGGTCGGCGTGTCTTTGCTCATCCGCGTGCCGTTCACGACGTTCGTGTCGGCCATCCGCGAGCCGTTCCTCATCGCCTTTACGACGGCAAGCTCGGAAGCCGCGCTGCCGAAAGCGCTCGACATCATGGAGCGCTTCGGCGTCCCCAGGAACATCGTCGCATTCGTGCTGCCGACCGGATACAGCTTCAACCTGGACGGCACGACGCTCTACCTGTCGCTGGCGAGCATCTTCGTCGCCCAGATGGCCGGCGTGGACCTCACGGCCGGCCAGCAGCTCATGATGATGCTGACGCTGATGCTGGCCAGTAAAGGCGTTGCGGGCGTGCCGCGCGGCGCGCTGGTCGTCCTCACCGGCATGCTCACCCAGTTCGGTCTGCCGCTCGAGGGCGCGGCCATCCTCCTCGGCATCGACCAGATCATGGACATGGGCAGGACGGCCGTGAACGTGATGGGCAACTGCATCGCCACGGTCGTGGTCGCCCGCTGGGAAGGTGTGTTTGATGATGGGCGGATGAGGAGGTTTGCGGAGGATCGATCGGTCGTGGTCCGGGCCCCCGGGGCCGCATGATGCGTGTGGCCGTGGTCGGCGCGCGAGGGCAGCTCGGCGCGACGATCGTTCGGGAGTTCTCGCGCGGCCACGGCGTGACGGCGCTCGATCGCTCGATGCTCGACGTGACCGACGCTCCGTCGGTCGAGAAGATCATCGAGCGTGCCCGGCCCGATGTCATCATCAACTGCACGGGCTACAACGCCGTTGACGCCGCGGAGGATCATCCCGTCGAGGCGATTGCGGTCAACGGTCTTGCGGTGCTGTCGCTCGCCAGGGCGGCGCAGTCCCTCGACGCGGCGCTGGTCCACTTCGGCAGCGACTTCGTGTTCGATGGATCGAGCCGCGTTCCCTATTCCGAGGAGGATCGGCCGAGCCCGTGCAGCGTGTACGCCGTGTCCAAGCTCCTCGGCGAGTGGTTCGCGGAGGACGCGCCCCGTGCCTACGTCCTGCGCGTCGAGAGCCTGTTCGGCGGAGTCGACCATGCGGCCCTCGGCCGCGGCAGCGTCGCGGCGATCGTCGGCGGCCTGCGGGCCGGGAAGGCCGTCAAGGCGTTCGTCGATCGCACCGTCTCCCCGACGTTTGTCGTCGATGCGGCGAGGGCGACGCGGGAGCTGCTCGAGCGGCAGGCGGCGCCCGGGCTGTATCACTGTGTGAACTCGGGGTTCTGCACGTGGCTCGAGTTTGCCGAGGAAGCCGCACGCCAGCTCGGCGTCGAGCCGAGGATCGAGCCAGTCGCGCTGGCCGATGCGCGGCTGCGAGCGGCGCGGCCGCTGTTCTGTGCCCTGTCGAACCGCAAGCTCCAAACGGTCGGCATCGAGATGCCGTCGTGGCAGGACGCGCTCGCACGATATCTGGCGGCGAGGGTCGAAATTTCGTGAGATATAGTTAGTAGGCGGGACACGATGAGCAAACGGGCGCTGGTCACTGGCATCACCGGTCAGGACGGGTCGTACCTCGCCGAGCACCTGCTGGCCGAGGGCTACGAGGTGTTTGGCATGATCCGCCGCCTCAGTGCGCCCAACGTCTGGCGGATCGAGCACCTCCTCGATCGCGTGACCCTCAAGCCCGCCGATCTGCTCGATCAGCTGTCGCTGCTGCGTCTCATCGACGAGGTGCGGCCGCACGAGATCTACAACCTGGCGGCCATGTCGTTCGTGCCCGCGTCCTGGGATCAGCCCATGCTGACGGGCGAGTTCAACTCCCTGGGCGTGACGCGGATGCTCGACGCGGTTCGCCGCGTCGATCCCTCGATCCGCTTCTACCAGGCTTCGTCGAGCGAGATGTTCGGCAAGGTCCGCGAGGTGCCCCAGACCGAGCTGACGCCCTTTCATCCGCGCAGCCCGTACGGTGTGGCCAAGGTGTTTGCCCACTACATCACGGTGAACTACCGCGAGAGCTATGGCCTGTTTGCCGTTTCGGGCATGCTCTTCAACCACGAGTCGCCGCGCCGGGGTCTGGAGTTCGTGACGCGGAAGGTCTCCGACGGCGTGGCGCGGATCAAGCTCGGGATGGCCGACACGCTGTCGCTCGGCAACCTCGACGCGCACCGCGACTGGGGGTTTGCGGGCGACTACGTGCGGGCGATGTGGCTCATGCTGCAGCGCGATAACCCGGACGACTACGTGATTGCGACCGGCATCAGCCATTCGGTGAGAGATCTGGTCGAGATCGCGTTCGCGCGCGCCGGGCTCGACTGGCGCGACCACGTCCGCCTGGATCCGGCGCTGCTCCGGCCCGCCGAGGTCGATCATCTGCTGGGCGATGCGAGCAAGGCGAGGCGCGAGCTGGGGTGGACGCCGACGAAGACCTTCACGCAGCTCGTCGAGATGATGGTGGACGCTGACCTCGAGCGCGTGAGCGCGGCCCGAGCCGCCGCCCGCGTCCCCGCACGGTGAGTCCTGGTCCACATTCCCGTCTACGCGCGAAGCTGTCGAGCAATGGCGATGCTCGGTTCGCGGCGTCGCGGAAGGCGCAAGTCGAGTCGCCGTTCGGCGCACAGCTGAGAGTCGACTTCGTCAGACGGCCGTCGAGAAAACGGCCGAGAAACGACCGGCGAGGAACACCCTCGGAGCAGGCCGCGCCGGTCGACAGTCGGCAAACCGTCCTGGAGGCGCCAGAATCCGCGCGGGGTGACGATCCGGCCGCGGAGCTGGGGCCCCGCGCATGCCGCCGACAAGCCGCCGAAGGACGTTTTGCCGGCCTGCGGAGTTGGGTGTTCCACGCCGGTCGTTCCTCGGCCGTAATCCTGCGGTCTGACGAAGTCGACCAAGTGGCCGGATGAGATGACCGACCTAATGACCAGGTGAGATGACGACCACACTCGATCGCATTCGCACAAAGCAGGCCCGCATTGGCGTCATCGGCCTTGGCTACGTCGGCCTTCCCCTCGCGGTGGAGTTCGCCCGCGCCGGCTTCCACGTGACGGGCTTCGACGTCGAGGAGGACAAGGTCCGACAGATCAGTGCCGGCACGAGCTACATCCCGGACGTGTCGTCAGGGGATCTCGGTTCGGTGGTCTCGGCGCGGCGGCTCGCCGCGACGACCGACATGTCCGAGCTCGGCGCGATGGACGCGATCGACATCTGCGTGCCGACGCCGCTCAGAAAGACGCGGGATCCCGATCTTTCCTACGTGGTCAAGGCGGTCGAAGCGGTTGCTGCGACGCTCAGGGCGGGCCAGCTCGTCATCCTGGAATCGACGACCTATCCGGGCACGACCGACGAGGTCGTGCAGCCGATGCTCGAGGCCGGCGGACTCAAGGCCGAGGTCGACTTTCTCCTGGCGTTCTCGCCCGAGCGCGTCGATCCCGGCAACCCGCAGTTCACGACGCGGTCGATTCCCAAGGTTGTCGGTGGCGTCGGACCGGCGAGCACCGAGGCCGCCTCGAGCCTGTACGCCTCGGCGATTGCAACCGTGGTCCCGGTCAGCTCGACACGTGTCGCCGAGATGGTGAAGCTTCTCGAGAACACGTTCCGCGCCGTGAACATCGGGCTGGTGAACGAGATTGCGCTGATGTCCCACAAGATGGACATCGACGTCTGGGAGGTCATCGACGCGGCGAAAACCAAGCCGTTCGGCTTCATGCCCTTCTATCCGGGTCCGGGCCTGGGCGGCCACTGCATTCCGATCGATCCGTACTATCTCTCCTGGAAGGCCAGGCAGACCGGCTTCGAGTGCCGCTTCATCGAGCTGGCCGGGCAGGTCAACGGGGCGATGCCGGAGTACGTGGTGCAGCGGATTGGCGACGCGCTCAACTCGGCCATGAAGCCGATCAACGGGTCCAGAGTGCATCTGTTCGGCGTGGCCTACAAGCGCGACGTGAGCGACATGCGCGAATCGCCCGCACTCGACATCCTCGAGCTGCTCCATCGCCGCGGCGCGAGGCTGAGCTACACCGATCCCTTCATCCCGACCCTCTCGCACGGCCGGCACATGCTCCAGTCGGTGCCGTTCGAGGCCGCCGTTTCGACGCCGTACGATTGCGCGGTGATCGCGACCGATCACACCTCGTTCGACTACGCGCGGATTGCCGAGATGCCGCTCGTGATGGACAGCCGCAACGCGCTCAAGGGGGTTGCGAAGCCGTCGGTGTTTCGACTATAACCTTAGCCGTTCCTGCCACGGTCGCGGCACGCTATCCCAGCGCACCGCGACGTCCGGAGGCTTCATCGACCCCCGGCGGATGGAGCACGTTGCAGTGGCGCTGCACGCAAGGCCGACGTTCAGAATCGGATGCCGTCTCTCGCGGACCTCCCAGCCAAGGATCGGCTCATCGTTGCACTTGACGTTCCGAGTGTCGACGAGGCGCTCCGTGCGGTCGAGAAGCTGTCCAATGTGTCGTTCTTCAAGATCGGCTACCAGCTGTTTATCACTGGCGGACTCCCGAAACTGCTGGACATGCTGCGAGATAAGCATGTCTTCGTAGACCTGAAAGTACCAGGCGACATCGCCAACACAATCGCGGCCGTCGTTGAACTGTGCGTTGATGCGCGGGTCGCATTCCTCACGCTCAGTGAATCGATGCCGCCGCCGGCAGTCCGTGTCGCAAAGGCCACGCGTGAGGCACGGCACAGCGATTTTCCGAAGCTCTTGACGGTTCCATTTCTGTCGAGCCTGGAAGCTGCTGACCTTACAGAGATTGCTGGTGAGACTGATTTGGAAACCTACATCCTTGGTCGTGCGCATCGGGCGATAGAGAACGGCTGCGACGGTATCATCGCGTCTGGTGAGGCGATCCGATTCTGTCGGCGCGCATTCCCGCACCCGACTATCATCGTCAGTCCAGGCATCCGGCCAAAGTGGGCCGATGCAAACGACCATAAACGCCATACGACGCCGGCCGAGGCGATCGCGCTTGGGGCCGATTACCTTGTCGTGGGTCGTCCCATCCTGAAAGACCGCAATCCGTACGATGCCGCCGCTCGCATCATCGACGAAATCGATGCGGGCCTGCGTGCCAGAACCTTCTAGATTAGGCGCGCTTCTGGGCCAGCCCGTCACGGTACAGCACTTCGACGTCCCGGACGAGCCGCTCCGCCGTATAGCAGTTCCGGGCGCGTTCCCGTCCGGCCGCGCCCATGCGCTGCCGCGTCTCTGGGTCTCGCGCGAGCTGCACGAGCGCCGATGCCAGCGCCTCGGCGTTGCCCGGCGGCGTCAGCACTCCGGTGACCCGGTCCTCGACCACATCCGCCACGCCGCCGACATTGGTCGCCGCCACGACCTTCCCGGCCGCCATCGCCTCGATGATGCTCACCGGCGTCCCCTCGGCCAGAGACGACATCGCGCACACGTCCATTGCGGCATAGATCCGCGGCAGGTCCTCGTTCCACCCGAGCAGCCGCGTCCGCGCGGTGACGCCCGCGTGTCTCGCCGCCGCTTCCACGTCCCCGCGTGACTGGCCGTCACCTGCCAGCATCAGCCACAGATTGGGCTGCTGCCGGAGTGCGAGCGCGAACGCCCGGACGAGAGTCCCCAGGTCCTTCACCGGCACGAACCGGCCGACGTACCCGACCACGACATCGCCCATCGGGATGCCGAGCGTCTCTCGAAGATGCGGCTCCGAGGGTGCGGCAAGCAGGTCACGTAACTCGAGTCCAAGCGGAACGACCACGGTCTTGCCGTCCCCCGCGATTCGAAATCGATGGCTGATGTCCGCACGCTGCCGCTCGGAGATCGTGACGATGCGATCGCTGAAGGCGGCAAGACCACGCTCGGCGACGCGGACGAGCCCGCTCACGACCGGCGAGAAGTAGGCTTCGAGCACATGACCGTGAAACGTGTGCACCACCAGACAGCGCCGTCTGCGCCCGCGCGTGAGATTGAACGCCAGCGCCGCGATC
>CAZCEL010000109.1:0-11873 GCA_964497175.1 uncultured Bifidobacteriaceae bacterium | reverse complement strand
GTGCTGTACTCGGCCCTGCAGCGGTGCGCGGCCGATCCGGCGGAGCCAGTCGTCGGCGCCTTCGGTCGCCTTGCCCGCCAGCCGAAGCGGCGGCAGATCCGTGCGCTTCGCCACGAGCCGCTCGTAGGCGTCGAGGAGCAGCCCCACGTTCTTTCTCGGTTCGAGCGTGCCGAGGCACAAGAGGTAGGCGCCTCGTTGTTCGGCCCTCGGCCGCCAGGGCGGCGCGCCCGGCAGGCAGATGGAAATCCGGTCGGGCGGCACGCCGAGCCGTGTTTCCACCTCCCGCGCCGTGAACGCCGATATGACGATGACGCGGTCGGCGCGATGGGCGTGCGCCCGCGCCAGCGCGGGGTAGTCGCGGCGTATCTCGGCACGGGTCCGCTCGGGGTGCACGAGGAAGTTGAGATCGCAGATCGTGACGACCTGCGCGGCGTCCCGCGTCGGCAGGAGCAGGGGATGCAGCGAGTGCGCGATGTCGAAGGATCCGCGCGCCAGCATTTCGGCGGCCGGCCACGCACACCGATGCCAGAGAAAATTGAGCACCGCCACCGGCACGCGCCGATCGATCGCGACCGCGCCGTCCAGATCGGCAGACGGCACGAAACGGTCCTTCCACGAGCTCGAGAAGAGTGTCAGCTCGAGCTCGCGCGTCTGCCCGTTTGATCGTGCCGAGGCCAGGAGCGCGCGTGCCAGCTGATGGGTGAACTCGCCGACGCCGGTCGGTTCGACGAGCGCCGCCCGATAGTCGATGAGCACGCGCACTTGTGGAAGTGGTTTCAACCCAGTATCTTATTGCGAAATGCGAATCGCCGTCGTCGGAACCGGGTACGTGGGTCTCGTGGTCGGTGCGTGTCTTGCTGAGAACGGCAATCATGTCACGTGCGTCGACTCCGATCGCGCCAAGATCGCGACGCTCGAGGAGGGCGGCCTCCCCATCTACGAACCGGGCCTCGAGGAGCTCGTCAAGCGCAACCGCGCGCTGGACCGGCTGGCGTTCACCACCGACCTGTCGTCGGCCGTGGCGGCCTCGGAGATCGTGTTCATCGCGGTAGGCACACCGCAGGGCGAGGATGGCGCCGCCGACCTCCAGGCGGTGCTGGCTGCGGCGCGCGACGTGGGCCGCGCCCTCGGCGGGTACACGGTCGTCGTGGACAAGAGCACGGTGCCGGTCGGCACCGCAAGAGCCGTGCGCGAGACGATCGAGCGGGAAACCAGTCAGCCCTTCAGCGTCGTCAGCAACCCGGAATTCCTCAAGCAGGGGGCGGCCATCGAGGACTTCATGAAACCGGACCGCGTCGTCATCGGCACGGACGAACCGCGATCTGCCGAGATCATGAAGGAGCTCTACGAGCCGTTCACCCGGACCGGGGCGCCGATCATGATGATGGACACGGCGAGCGCCGAGCTGAGCAAGTACGCCGCCAACTCGATTCTCGCGGCGAGGATCTCGTTCATGAACGAGGTCGCCAATCTCTGCGAGCTGGTCGGCGCAGATGTCGATCACGTGCGCAGGGCAATCGGGGCGGATCGGCGGATCGGCACGTCGTTTCTGTTCCCAGGCGTTGGTTATGGCGGCAGCTGCTTTCCCAAGGACGTGAAGGCCCTCATCAGGACGGCCCGCGACAGGGGCTACGACTTCAGGACGCTTCGCGCCGTCGAGGACGTGAACCAGTGTCAGAAGGCGAGAATCGTCGCGAAGATGGAGCGGTACTTCGGCGATCTGTCGGGCCGTAGAGTCGCGGTCTGGGGCCTGGCCTTCAAGCCCCGTACCGACGACATGCGCGAGGCCCCCTCGATCGCCATCATCGAGCGACTGCTCGAGCTTGGGGCCGACGTTCGAGCCTACGACCCCGAGGCGGCCGCCACCGCCCGCCGCCTCTTCGGGCAACGCATCACGCTGTGCGACAGGAGCTACGACGCGCTGTCGGAGGCGGACGCGCTGGTCGTCGTCACGGAGTGGAACGAGTTCCGGAAGCCCGACTTCCCGCGAATGCGCCAGCTGATGAAATCGCCGGTGGTGTTTGACGGGCGGAATATCTACGCGCCCGAACAGCTGCGCGCACTCGGCTTCACGTACTTTTCCATTGGCCGCTGATCCTCGCCGGGTGCTGGTGACCGGCGGGGCCGGATATATCGGCAGCCACGCCGCCAAGGCCCTGCGGGACGCCGGATACACGGCCGTCGTGTTCGACAACCTGGTGGCAGGACATCGGGCGGCGGTCCGGTACGGCGAGCTCGTCGAGGGCGACGTGACCGACGCCGAGGAGGTTCGGCGGGCGCTCGATCGCCATGGCATCGGAGCCGTGATGCATTTTGCCGCGTTTCTCGATGTCAGCGAATCGGTAGGCGATCCCGTCCGCTACTATCGAAACAACGTCGGCGGCGCGCTTGGCGTCCTCGAGGCGATGGCGGCCGCAGGCGTGAAGTACTTCGTCTTCTCCTCGACCTGCGCGACGTACGGCGAGCCGGTCGAGATTCCGATTACCGAAGCGCATCCCCAGTGTCCCATCAACAGCTATGGCGAAACCAAGCTCGCGGTCGAGCGCGCGTTGCCTCATTTCGAGCGGGCTTACGGCATCCACTCCGTCGCCCTCCGGTACTTCAACGCGGCGGGCGCCGACCCGGATGCGGAGATTGGCGAAGATCACCATCCGGAGATTCACCTGATTCCTCGTGCCATCGAGGCCGCGACGGGAGGGCCCCCGCTGCAGGTATTCGGGAGCGACTACCCAACACCCGACGGAACCTGCCTTCGGGACTACGTTCACGTATCCGATCTCGCGGACGCGCACGTGCGCGCGCTCGCGGCGACGGTCGAGACGGGGCGATCGAGGGCGTACAACCTCGGGACGGGACGGCCCCGTTCCGTGCTGGACGTCATCGGCGCCGTCGAGCGGGTCACCGGCCGGCCCGTGCCGTGGGCGCCGGCGCCGCGTCGACCCGGCGATCCGGCCGCCCTGTACGCGGCGTGCACGCGCGCGCGCTCCGAGCTCGGCTGGCGCCCCCGCTTTCCGGAAATCGAGTCGATTGTCGGCACGGCCTGGGCGTGGCACCGGGCTCATCCCCGCGGGTACCCGATCAGTCTCTCTGCCCTATGACCCGCGACACGATTCCTGCGCGGGGCACTCGACACCGGTGACCCTCAGTCCGCTCTCGCGCCTGTTCCGCTACGCGCGGCCGTACCGGGGTCGGTTGGGATGGGCCGTGGCCGCGATGCTCGTGTATGCGGCCGGCGCTGCGGGCCTGGCCGCCCTGATCAAGCCGATCTTCGACGAGGTGCTGGTCAACCAGCGGCAGCTCGAGGTGACGGCCTGGGCGATCATCGGCCTCTATCTGGTGAAGGGCCTCGGCTCGTACGCCTCGACCTATCTGATGGCGGATGTCGGGCAGCGCGTGGTCATGGACGTCCGCAACGACCTCTATCGCCACATTCTGGGCCAGTCGGCCGGCTTCTTCGCGCAGCGGACGACCGGCCAGCTGCTGTCACGCATCAACAACGACGTGGGACAGGTGCAGCAGGCAGTCTCGGAAACCTCCGGCGATCTGGCCCGCGAAACGCTGGCGCTCACCGGATTTTCAGTGCTCCTCGTCTACTACGACGCGTGGCTGGCGGTCTTCTGCCTGGTCAGCGCGCCGCTCGTGGTGTACCCGCTCATCCGGCTCGGCCAGCGCGTGCGACGGACGACGCGACGGAGCCAGGAGGCGCTCGAGCAGCTCTCGCACGTCAGCGTGGAGGCGTTCACCGGGCATCGGATTGTCAAGGCCTTCGGCACCGAGGATCGGGAAGCTGACAAATTTGCCCGGGCCAGTTCCCGGCTCTTCCGCACAAACATGAAGGTGACGGCATCGCTGGCCAGCCTGCCGCCGCTGATGGAACTGCTGGGCGGCTTCGGCATGGCGGGGGCGCTCTGGTACGGGAGCCGCGAGGTAGCAGCGGGGGATCTGACAGTCGGTGAACTGACCTCTTTCGTGGCGACGCTGTTCCTGATGTACGGACCCGCCAAGAAGCTGAGCCGCGTCAACGCGAACCTTCAGCAGGCAATCGCCGCCTCCGAGCGCATCTTCGAGATGTTCGACACGCACACCGAGGTGACCGAGCAGCCCGGCGCCCCGGCGCTCGCGCCGTTCCGCGGCACGATCGAATTCCGCGACGTGGCGTTCGGCTACGACGACGCGCACCCGCGCATACTCCGGGGGGTGACCTTTGCAGTCCGGGCGGGGCAGATGGTGGCCATCGTCGGCCGGAGCGGCGCCGGCAAGACCACGCTGGTGAACCTGCTCCCGCGTTTCTACGACGTCACGGCAGGCAGCATACTGGTCGACGGCGTCGACCTGCGGGACGTCACCCTGGCGTCCCTCCGGCGACAAATCGGGATCGTGACCCAGGAGACCGTGCTGTTCGACGACAGCGTGAGCAACAACATCGCGTACGGAGCCGTCCAGGCCGCGCGCGCCGAGGTCGAGGCGGCGGCGCGGGCCGCCAACGCCCACGATTTCATCGTGGGCCTGCCGTCGGGCTACGACACCTTCATCGGCGAGCGCGGCCAGCGCCTCTCGGGCGGGCAGCGACAGCGCCTGGCCATCGCGCGTGCGCTGTTGAAGAACGCGCCCATCCTCGTGCTCGACGAGGCCACCTCGGCTCTGGATGCCGAATCGGAGCTGCTCGTCCAGGACGCGCTCGCAAACCTGCTGATGAACCGCACGTCGTTCGTCATTGCCCACCGGCTGTCGACCATCCACCGCGCCGATGCGATCATCGTGCTCGAGCGCGGGCGCATCGTCGAGATCGGACGTCATGACGAGCTGGTGGCGCGCCCATCGGGCACGTACGCCGCGCTCTACCAGGCGCAGCTGCTCGAGGGGCGGCGGGCGGAGCGCCGGATGGTGACGTCGTGAGTCGTCGGACACCATGATCAGATCGATGACCGGCTTCGCGTCGACGTCGCTCGACCACGAACGAGCGACGATCACCGTGACGATTCGAGCGCTGAACCACCGGCACCTCGACCTCCAGATCCGGCTCCCCCCGGCGCTGGTGGATATCGAGTCTGACGTGCGGAGCCTCGTCGCCGCGCGCGTGGCCCGCGGACGGATCGAGCTCGGCCTGACGCTGCAGCTCCGCCAGGCGACTGGCGTGGAGGTCGAGCTCAACGAGGAGTTCGGGCGTGCGCTCGAGGCCGCCATGGCTCTCGCGCGCGCCCAGGGCCTGGTCGAGGGGGTCCTGACGCCCGGCGACCTGCTGCGGCTGCCGCAGGCGCTCACGATTCGCGAGCGGAGCACACCGGCCGACGCCGCCCTGGTGGGCGAGGTAGCGGCCGCGGCGCTTCGGGCCGTGGAGGGCGCGCTGGGCGACCTCGATTCAATGCGCAGGCACGAAGGCGACCATCTCCGCCGGGATCTCGAGGCGCGCTCGGTCCGGGTGGCTGATCTCGTCGAGCGTATTCTGGTTGCGGCCGACGAGGGGCGTGCGGCGATGGAGCGGCGGCTGACCGAGCGGGTGGCCGACATCCGGGCGGACCTGAAGGCCGATGAAGCCATGGTCGCACAGGAAATCGTCAGGACCGCGGCGCGGTCGGACATCAGCGAAGAGGTGGCACGCTTCCGCGGACACGTGTCCCACTGGGCCACGCTCGTCGATCTCGGCGAGCCGTGCGGGCGGAGGCTCGACTTCCTGTTGCAGGAAATGAACCGCGAGGTCAACACGATGGGCGCCAAAGCCGACGGTCTCCGCGTGTCGGAGCTCGTCATCGCGGCAAAGGCGGAGCTCGAGAAGATGCGCGAGCAGGTTCAGAATGTCGAGTGAGGGCCGCGGCCGGCTCTTCGTCGTGTCGGCCCCCTCCGGCGCCGGCAAGACCACCCTCGTCGAGCGTCTCGTCGAGGAGACGCCGCGTCTCAGGATGTCCCGGTCCTACACGTCCCGCTCCGCGCGCCAGGGCGAAGCCGATGGCGTGGACTATAATTTTGTGACGCGCGCGCGCTTCGAGGCCATGTCCGCCGCGGGCGAGTTCCTGGAATGGGCCGAAGTGTTCGGCAACCTGTACGGCACGTCGACGGCCGACACCGAGCGAATGCTGGCCGAGGGCGACGATGTCGTGCTGGTGATCGACGTGCAGGGTGCCCGTCAGGTGCGGGCGCGCGGCGTGGCTGGAACGACGATCTTTGTCATGCCGCCGTCATTCGCGATCCTCGAAGAGCGGCTCCGCCGCCGCAGCAGGGACCCCGAGACGGCCATGGCGCGGCGGCTCGATGTGGCGCGAGCGGAGGTCTCCTCGTTCGCGGAGTACGATTACGTCGTGGTCAACGACGACATCTCGACAGCCATGGAGCGGCTGCGAAGCATCGTGATGGCCGAGCGCGCTCGGATGGATCGTATGCGTCAGACGGCCGAAGCCATTGTCAGGACCTTCTGAATGGAGATATTGAACCGGGCGTCTCAAGACTGGACTATTGGATCGACGAGATGACCGCAGAATGATGATCGCAGAATGAGGAGCGCGTCATGATTGACCGCAGCCGACTGATGAGCTCGTTCGAATTCGTTGTAACCGCCGGAGCCAGGGCCCGGCAGCTGCTGGCGGGCTCGGTTCCCCGCGTCGAGGTCGGGAACCACAAGAAGACCACGATCGCCCAGCAGGAGGTCATGGCGCGGCGGATTGAGCGAATCGAGGACGAAAAAACCGGCGGCGAGCCGGGCAGCTAGCACACGGCGTGCTACACGGTTCGAAGGCACCTCCACCGACCAGTTCATGTTGATTGCCCTTGGCGTGACCGGCGGCATCGGCGCCTACAAGGCGGTCGAGGTCGTGCGCGGCCTGCAGCAGCGCGGGCACGAGGTCGTGGCGGTCATGACGGCGGCAGCCACGCGGTTTGTCGGGCCCTTGACGTTCGAGGCCATCACCAGACGGCGGGTCATCACCGACCAGTTCGAGCCCGGCGCCAATGCCGACATCGAGCACATCGCGCTGGCGTCCTCGATCGACCTCCTCGTGATCGCGCCGGCGACCGCGAACATCATCGCCAAGATGGCCAACGGCCTCGCGGACGACTTCCTGTCTACGTTGTACACCGCGACACGGGCGCCCGTGCTCATCGCGCCGGCGATGAACACCCAGATGTTCGAACACGAGGCCGTCCGCCGCAATCTCGACACGCTCGTTGCTCGAGGCGTCCGGTTCGTCGAGCCGGGCGAAGGCTATCTCGCGTGCGGCTGGATCGGGAAGGGTCGCCTGGCGGAGCCGGACGAGATTG
Organism: uncultured Bifidobacteriaceae bacterium; assembly: GCA_964497175.1. Taxonomy (GTDB): domain Bacteria; phylum Acidobacteriota; class Vicinamibacteria; order Vicinamibacterales; family CAVVIG01; genus CAZCEL01. The sequence continues at coordinate 4,625 of CAZCEL010000109.1, read as the reverse complement.
TCGCGGCAGCCGAGGCGATGTTGAGAAGGGCAGGGCGACTCCAGGGCCTGCGCGTGCTCGTGACGGCCGGCCCCACGTACGAGGACATCGATCCCGTGCGGTTCATCGGCAACCGGTCCAGTGGAAGGATGGGCTTCGCGATCGCGGCGGAAGCGGCCAGACGAGGCGCCCAGGTGATGCTGATCGCGGGTCCTACGAGCGTGGACCCGCCGAAAGTGGACGAGCTGGTCCGCGTTCGCAGCGCCGCCGAGATGGAACGTGCCGTGCTCGAGCGGGCAGCGCGCGCGGACCTGGTCATCATGGCAGCCGCGGTTGCCGACTACGCGCCAGAAGCAGCGGTACCCACAAAGATCGCGAAGCGGGGCGACTCCCTGACGCTCGTGCTTGGGCCAACCGACGACATCCTGGCCGAGCTCGGACGGAAGCGCGCGGCCTCGGGCGGCGGCCCCCTTCTTGTGGGTTTTGCGGCGGAGACCGGGGACCTCGTCGCCCGGGCCACGGCGAAGCTCCACCAGAAGCGCCTTGATCTCATCGTCGCCAACGACGTATCCCGGAGCGACGCCGGCTTCGAGAGCGAGGCGAACGAGGTCACGATCGTGAGCCGTGAAGGGGCCGAGGCCCTGCCGCTGCAGCCGAAGAGTCTGGTGGCGTCGGCGCTGCTGGATCGAATCGAGACGCTGTTCGCCCGACGGCCTGAGCCCTCCGGAAAGCCGTCCTGAGGCTCATCTCCGATGGCGATCGATCGGGATCAGCTCGCCGAGCACCTGAGATTCGCCGCCGAGTTGGGCGTGGCCGGAAGCAGCCGCGACCCGGCGTGGCGAGCCCGCCGGGATCGAAATCACGCGTCTGCTCTCGCCACGATCGTCGAGGTGGGCCCCACGCCTGAAGAGGCGCTGGCAGCGTTGCGCGAGAAAATCGGGCCCTCGTGCACCCGGTGCAAGCTTCACGCGCTCGGTCGCAGGCAGGTCGTGTTTGGCGTGGGCAGCCCGGAGGCCACGCTGATGTTTGTCGGAGAGGCCCCCGGCGCCGACGAGGACCAGCAGGGCGAGCCGTTCGTGGGGCGGGCCGGGCAGCTGCTGACCAGGATCATCGAGGCCATCGGTCTCCGACGCCAGGACGTGTACATCGCGAACGTCATCAAGTGCCGCCCTCCGCAGAACCGCAATCCCGAACAGGACGAGGTCGACACGTGCCAGCCGTTTCTTTTCGAGCAGATCGACATCATCGGACCGAAGGTCATCGTCGCGCTGGGGACATTCGCCGCCAGGGCGCTGCTCCGCACGCTGGACCCCATCTCGAGACTGCGGGGCCGCGTGTACGACTACCGAGGGGCCAAGCTCATTCCGACCTTCCATCCGGCCTTTCTGCTGCGCAACCCCGGCGCCAAGCGCGAGGTCTGGGAAGACATGAAGAAGGCAAGAGACCTGCTTCGGCCCTCGTCGGGGTGATGCCGCCGCCAAGCCGATGTAGAGTAGGGGTTCGTTGTTCATCCGCGTCGCCGTTCCCGTCCCTCAGCTCAACCTTCTGACCTACGTGGTTCCTGACGGCGTGCCTGCGCCCAGGCCGGGCGCACGCGTCGTTGTGCCGCTTGGCGCACGGGTGGTCACCGGGGTCGTCGTGGAGCACGGATCCGCGGCGGACGACGCGGGGCGGGCGATCCGCCCGATTCGAAGAGTGCTCGACGAGGACGCCTTCCTTCCGTCCGATGTCGTCGACCTCGCCTGCTGGACGGCCGAGTACTACGCGTCGGGTGTCGGCGAGGCGATCGTGGCCGTACTTCCGGCCGGGACCCGCGGCGGCAGGGCCGACAGCCATAAGACCGTTCGCCTGGTGGCGATTACGGACCGAGGACGCGACCTCCTGCGCAGGCCGGCGGGCTCGACGCTCAAGGGCCGCCGGCGACAGGCACTTGAGATTCTTGTGCGGGCGGGACAGGACGTGTCGACAGGCGAGCTGGCGGCGCGCGGCGTCGGTGCGGACACGATCGTGCGTCTCGTGCGCCAGGGGCTCGCGAACGTGCGCACGGCGCGGGTGGACCGCAACCCCTTCCACACCGAACGATCGGGTATCGACTACGTCGGGGACCGGGCGCTGACGCGAGAACAGGACCGGGCGCTCGCGCGGATGACCGGACTGGCCGTGGCGGGCACGTTCAGCGTGGTGCTCCTGCACGGCGTCACCGGCAGTGGCAAGACCGAGCTGTACGCACGACTCGCGTCGCGCGTGCAGGCAGGCGGCCGCCGCTCGCTCGTCCTGGTGCCCGAGATTGCGCTGACACCGGCCGTCGCCGCGCTGTTTCGCGGCAGGTTCGGGGACCGGGTGGCGATTCAGCACAGCGGCCTGTCCGAGGGCGAGCGCCACGATCAGTGGCAACGCATCAGGCGAGGCGAGGTCGACGCCGTCGTGGGCACGCGCTCGGCCGTGTTCGCGCCGATGGCGGAGGTCGGCCTGGTGATCGTCGACGAGGAGCACGACTCGTCGTACAAGCAGGAGGAGAGTCCGCGCTACAACGGCCGCGACGTGGCCATCGTCCGGGCGCAGCGCGCCGGCGCGCTGGTCGTGCTCGGATCGGCGACCCCGTCCATGGAGAGCTATCACAACGCCATGACGGGCAAGTACGAACGTGTCGTGCTGGAGAAACGCGTCTACGATCGGCCGCTCGCCTCCGTCACGATCGTCGATATGCGGGAGGAGTACGCGGCCGAGGGGCCGGACGTCGTGATCGGTCGGGCGCTCAGGAGCGCCATCGCCGGCCGGCTCGGCCGAGGCGAACAATCGCTGGTGCTGTTGAACCGGCGCGGATTTGCCACGTCGGTATTCTGCCGCCACTGCGCCGGCACGCTGGACTGTCCCAACTGCAGCGTCTCGCTCGTCGTGCACGGCCAAGGGGCCGCACGTCGCGCCCGATGCCACTACTGTGATTTCTCCAGACGCGTGCCCGACGCGTGTCAGGCCTGCGGGGCGTCGTACCTGGAACACGCGGGATTCGGCACCGAACGCGTAGAGGCCGATCTCGCTCGACTGTTTCCGGGGGCGCGTGCTGCCCGTCTGGATCGCGATGCCGTTCGCCGCAGGGGCGCGCTCGACGAGCTGCTGGCGGCATTTCGAGCCGGCACCATCGACATCCTCGTCGGGACCCAGATGATTGCCAAGGGACACGACTTCCCCCGCGTCACGCTCGTGGGCGTCGTTTCGGCCGACGTCGGGCTGGGGCTGGCGGACTTCCGAGCCTCTGAGCGGACGTTCCAGCTCCTGACGCAGGTGGCCGGGCGGGCCGGACGAGGTGACCAGCGGGGCGAGGCCATCGTGCAGACGCTCTATCCGGACCACTACAGCATCCAGCTCGCGTGCCGTCAGGACTATGCCGCCTTCTACAATCGCGAGCTGCAGTTTCGCAGCGCCATGCGGTATCCGCCTGTCGTGTCCCTGATCAACACGGTTGTGCGCGCTTCGTCGCTGGCTCGCGCCATCGGCGATGCCGTGGTCGTCGTAGAGCGGCTGCGTGGACAGGGAGCACGGCTCGGGTTTCGCGTGCTGGGTCCCGCGCCTGCCCCGCTCGCCAGGCTGCGCGGAGAGTACCGCGCCCAGTTCCTGATCAAGGGGAGCAATCGCAAGCGCATGCGCGAAGCGCTTCTGGAAGCGCTCGCGGAGCGGCCAGACGTGCAGCGGCGCGCCACCGTGGATGTCGATCCGGTCAGCGTGCTATGAGGGCGATCGCAGGAGTTCCAGCGGTTCGATCGGCGCGGGCGTGAAGCAGAGGACGAACATCAGCAGCGCGAAGGCTGCCAACAGCAGCCTGGTCCGATCGAGTGGGACGTCTTCGTCGAGCGTCGGTGGATGATGGCGGCCGAACATGCGGAGCATGAGGAGCATGAGGACCGTCCAGACGAGCCAACTGCTGGACGTGGCCGTCAGCAACAGGGCCACGCCGACCATCGCCAGCGTGACATGTGAGGAGCGCCGCCCGAACACGGCATACGACACGTGGCCGCCATCGAGCTGTCCTATCGGAAACAGATTCAGAGCCGTGGCAAGCAGTCCAAACCACGCGGCAAACGCGACCGGATGCAGGTTCAGGCTGAAGCCTTCTGGCGGCGTACCCCAGACCATCCTGGCGGCCATCTGAAACAGCAGCGGTTCGCCGAGCGAGAGGCCCTCGGCGTCGCTTGGGAACACGGCGAGTCGGGACATCAGCAGGCCGACGAAGAGTGCCGGGACGGCGACGAGGAAACCAGCAATCGGACCCGCTATCCCGATGTCGAACAGCATCCGCTTGAACGGAATCGGTTCGCGAATGCGGATGAAGGCGCCAAGCGTTCCGGTCAGCACCGGCGCCGGCAGGAAGTACGGCAGCGATGCATCGACCTCATAATAGCGGCAGGCGACGTAGTGGCCGAGCTCGTGGCAGCCCAGAATCGCCAGGATCGTGCCGCTGTACCAGAACCCGTTGAGGAGGAGACCCTGCCAGCTGGTCGTCAGCGTTCGCACCCCGAAGTCGGTAGCGAACGACTCGTAGTGGCATGCGCCCGCGAGCGTCGTGGTGCCGAGGGTCAGCGCCAACAGGAGCACGTGCCGCCATCGCCGGTCCTGAAATTTGGGCCGCGCGAGCCACGCGTCGCCGGGCG
>CAZCEL010000108.1:0-11933 GCA_964497175.1 uncultured Bifidobacteriaceae bacterium | reverse complement strand
CACGCGTAAGATCGTCGGCAGCGTCAGATGTGTATAAGAGACAGCTCGACGGCCGCGGCGTCGCCTCCGAACTGCTCGACGTCAAGGGCGTGCATGAGCTCGAACCGAATCTGACCGGGGATGCGCTGTCGGGCCTCTTCATTCCGTCTCATGGCTTCGTCGCGGCAGAAGCGCTGACGATCGCCCTCGTACGGGCGGCGCGGCAGCACGGGGCGCAGCTGGTCGAGCAACGGCGTGTCGGTCGCATCTTTCAATCGGGCCCAGATCTGGTCGTCGATACCGACCGCGGCCCGCTGCAGGGTTCGGGAGTCGTGCTCGCAGCGGGGAGCTGGTCAGGGCGGATCGAGATTGACGGCGTGGCGCCCGTACCGGTCAGGCCGATTCGCGGGCAGCTCCTCCACCTTGGGTGGACCGGACGGCCGTTGCGCCGCGTCGTCTGGGGCGAGCGCTGCTACATGGTGCCATGGCCTGATGCCACGGTGCTGGTGGGTGCGACGGTCGAGGATGCCGGCTTCGAGGAGCGAACGACCCTGGCCGGCACGCGCGACCTCATCGAGGCGGCGTGCGAGCTGACGCCGCATGCATGGACGGCGAGTCTCGCGGCGGCGAAGGTCGGTCTGCGACCGGCCTGTCCCGACGGTCTGCCCCTGATCGGCGCCTCATCGGTGATGCCGAACCTCATGTACGCAACCGGCCACTACAGAAACGGCGTCCTTCTGGCTCCGCTCACGGCGCACCTTGTCGCCGACGCGGTCATCGAGAACCGCATCGATCCGATGCTCGACTGCACCAGACCGCAGCGTTTCGGACGCTTGTGACCTGCGCGAGGTGTCAGGAGGCGACATGAAGCTGACCTCATCTGAGATCGAGAAGCGGATGCAGTCGCTGAGCGGCTGGGCCCTCGAAGGCGCGGCGATCAGAAAGCAGTTCACCTTCAGGGGATTTCCCGAGGCAGTCGGCTTCGTCGGTCGGCTCGTGCCGGAGGCCGAAAGCGCGGATCACCATCCGGATATCCTGATCAACTACAAGCGCGTCACACTGGTGTACTCGACCCACAGCGAGGGTGGTCTGACCGCCAAAGATTTCGACGGCGCCACGATGGCCGACCGCGTCGCGCGGGAGTCCGGATGCGCCTGAAGAAGACGTACGGCTCGCGCGAGGTCGCGGCGCTGACCGGCCTCACCGCGCGCCAGCTTCAGATCTGGGACGAGGGTGGACTGCTCGCCGCCGCCATCCCGACGCACCGCACGGCGGCCGGAGGGTACACGGAACGGCGTTACACGCCCATCGAGCTGTTCGAGCTGCTCGTCCTCGCAGACCTGCGGCGCCGGGGATTCTCCGTCCACCAGCTGCACGCTATCGTGAATCGTCTGAAGTCACAGTTCGGCGTGCGCCTTTACGAGGCGACTGGCGGGAGCGGCCGCGTTCGGCTGTTGACCGACGGCCGAGAGATCTACGTGCGCACCGAGCGCGGCGATTTCTACAATCTGCTCAACGCGCCGTCACAGCCGCTGCTGGTGGTGGGCGATGAGGGCCTGCTGAAAGAGCTGAGCGGCAAAGTGCGGGGCAGACGGCGGAGGCGCTGACCACCGCCCGAGATCTGCCGGGCATGTCGTGGCGGTTCGTGACCGCTAGCGCAAGGGGCCGAGGGTCGCGGCGAGCGCTTTTTGCATGAACACGCACGCGATGGACCGTCCGGACATGAGACGGATGTTCCCACGCGCAGTTTCCTCGAAGCCGTTGGCCTTGTAGAACTCCACGCCTGCCAGCGAGGCTTCGATCTGGAGGCTCGTCGCCCCGCTGGCGAGGGCATCCGCTTCGGCGAGCCGGAACAGGGCCGTGCCAATCCCACGACGAGCTGCAGCCCCTCTCACATAGACCGACGTTCCATGCCGGCCGCCCTCGACCCGATGCGTGGCAAACCCGATCACCTCTGGCTGCTCGTCGATCGCGCCGGCGGCGATGAAGAACACCTCGCCGTCCTCTTCCATGACCCTCACGTAGAGGTCTGGCGTCAGACCAGCGCTCCAGTCGTCCACCGCCTCTGGGGGGTAGAACCTGGGACCGATCGAGCGGATCGAGTCGAGATGCGCGGCGGCGATGGCGTCGGCATCGGAGGGCTGCGCGCGGCGGATCTCGTAGCGGTCACCCTTCATGAAAACTCCCACGTGCCTTTCATGAACCCCCAGCGTGACGCGGCCGCATCTTCCCATATCCCGTGGCCTGCTCGAACATGTGGGCGAGCTGCAGGACGCCGAGATCGTCGCGGTGTCGGCCCACAATCTGGATGCCGACCGGCAGGCCCTCGGGTGTGAAACCCGCCGGCACTGAAATCGCCGGCCTGAACGTCACCGTGATCCAGTAGGCCGCCTTCATCCATGCGACGTAGTTCTCCATCCTCACGCCATCGACGGTCCGGGGCCAGTCCAGTGTCGCGCCGAACGGCGGGACCTGGCTCACGGTACACAGGATGAATTCGTAGCGCTCCTGAAACCGCCGCACACGATCGAGCAGCTCGCCGTGCCGAATCATCGTCTGGGCGAGGTCGGCACTGGTGAGTGCGCGTCCCGCCTCCACCTCCCAGATGGCCTCTGGCTTCATCTGATCGCGGTAGCCGGCCAGCAGGGGCCCATACAGGGCGGCGCTTCGAAACGCGCGAATCGTCAGAAAGATCGAATCGGCGCCGCTCAGATCCGGATGCGCCTCCTCGACGAGGCATCCCAGCGCCTCGAAGGTCTTGCGCTGGGAGTCGAGCACTGCGCGCACGCGTGGATCGAGCGGCAGCCCTCCGAGATCCGGGCACCAGGCGGCTCGTGTTCCATGAAAGCTGCGCTCCAGGCTTCCACGGAAGACCGCCGGGTCGGAAGGGGAGCACGCGGGATCACGGGCGTCGGCGCCCGCCATCACGCTGAGGAGCAGTGCCGCGTCCGCTGCGCTTCGCGCCATCGGCCCATTGACCGTGAAGCCGAGTAAGGGCAAGGGATCGGGTGCCGACGGCACCAGTCCGACCGTCGGACGCATGCCGACGACGTTGTTGAAGCTCCCCGGGTTTCTCAGGGAACCGCCCAGGTCCGAGCCGTCGGCGATCGGCAGCATGCCCGAGGCGAGCGCCGCACCAGCACCGCCGCTCGATCCGCCAGCGGTCCTGGTCAGGTCGTACGGGTTCAGCGTTGTTCCGTACACCTTGTTGTACGTATGCGAGCCCATGCCGAATTCCGGCACGTTGGTCTTTCCGATCGCGATGGCGCCGGCGTTCCGGAGCCGCTCGACGAGGACCGAGTCCTCCTCGGGCATGGCGTCCCGATAGATTGGCGAGCCGCGCGTGAACGGAAAGCCGACGGCTGGTTGAAGGTCCTTGAACGCGATGGGGAGGCCGTGCAGCAGGGGGAGCGTCCCACCTTGCGCAGCGCGCCGGTCGGCGGCATCCGCCAGCGCCAGGCACTCCGCATCGTCCAGCTTGGAGACGATGGCATTGATCGTCGGATTGAGACGGTTGATGCGATCGAGATGGGCGGCCATCACCTCGCGGGCGGATACCTGCTGCGTGCGGATCAGGGCCGCCAGGTCCGTCGCGTTCAGGAAACAGAGATCGGCCGGCAAGTGGACTCCTCCCGTGCAGCGAGACTACAGCGGCTTCTCGCACTCCGCACACTCTACTCTGGTCGCGGGGCGGGCGTGGGCTTTCGCGTGGAAGCCCGTCGCGGCCATATGCGGGGCAGCGCGCGTCCGCCACGGGGCCCGTGGTTCTCGCGAAGGCGCTTGACCTGTGTCGGCCGCGCGCGCAGAATCGCCGACACGATGGCACACACTGATTCTCGCGTGACGATCCACATGGCGGCGAGCCTCGACGGCTTCATCGCTCGAAAGGATGGGAGCGTCGACTGGATGGAGACCGCAGACGAATTCGTGGGCGGGGACACCATGGACGCGGGATCCGTCGAAGCGTTCCTCGAGACGATCGACTGCTATGTCATGGGATCGCGAACATATGAGACCGCGTTCGGTTTCGAGGCCAAGGGGTTGGGGTGGTCGTACGGCGATAAACCCACCTTCGTCCTCACTCATCGCGAGTTGCCGCGGAAGCGGGACACCGTCGAGTTCTACTCAGGCGATCTTGCCCAGTTCGTGAATCGGCGCCTGCGGCCCGCGTTCCGTACGATCTGGTTTGTTGGAGGCGGTGTCGTCTCCGGCGAATGCCTTCGTCTCGGGCTCGCCGACGAAATCCGTTATTCGATCCTCCCGATCGTGATTGGTGACGGGATCCGGTTCTTTGAGAAGCTCGACAGAGACGTCGCCCTCCACTTGGCCGAGATCCAAGCTTACAAGAGCGGCATCGTCGAGCTTCGTTACCAGGTGCGAGGATTGGCGGCAACATGACGCGCGGGTCGGGCCGTCGCGGCGAGTCACGGGACGCCGTCGTTCGCGTGGCGGGGAGACAACCTGCGTGGTCGCGCGTTGGACCGACAACCCCAGGATGTAGCTGAAGGGCAGCGGGAGGTACAGATGACTGACCTCAGTCGGCGCGACTTTGTTCGCACTGGACTCGTCGCCGGAGTGGCCCTCGGCAGGGGGACCCAGCCGGTCGCTGGTCAGGCGCCGGCCGTGAGGCGCGCGGCGGCGAGGCCTGTGGTGATTGCCTCCGGCAATGGTAACCGATACAAGAACGGCGGCACCGCGACCTGCGTCGAGGAAGCGTTCCGGCGGATGACGGGTGGGAGTGACGTTCTCGACGCGCTGATAGCCGGCGTCACTATCGTGGAGCTCGATCCCGAGGACACGAGCGTAGGATTCGGCGGGCTTCCAAACGCTGACGGCGTGGTCCAGCTCGACGCCTGCTGCATGGCTGGCTCCACCAAGCGCGCCGGCGGCGTCGCGGCGCTCGAAGGCGTCCGGACACCGTCGCTCGTCGCCAAGGCGGTCATGGATCATACCGATCATCATCTGCTGGTGGGCCACGGGGCGCAGGCGTTCGCTCGCAGCATGGGCTTTGCGATCGAGCCAGACCTGAACACACCGCGGTCACGTCAGCTCTGGCTCGAATGGAAGCGCCGAATCGACCCCCAGCACTGGCTCGATCCCGACAAGCGGGCCGCCGCCGCGCTCGAGGCGGCTCAGCAGATGGTGGCTGCCGGTCTGGTTGATCCGGATCACCTGTACGGAACGATCAATTGCAGTGGCTTGTCGCCGACAGGGCGACTCGCCGGGGTGACAACGACAAGCGGCCTCGCGTGGAAGATTCCAGGCCGCGTGGGTGATTCGCCGATTCTCGGAGCCGGGTTGTATGTAGACGGTGACGTGGGCGCCGCAGGGTCAACGGGACGCGGTGAAGCGAACCTGTATGGTCTGTGCTCGTTTCTGATCGTGGAGAACATGCGGCGCGGGATGAAGCCCAGAGACGCTGGAATGGAGGCCCTGAGGCGGATCAGGGCGGCTACAGTCGAGCGCCGCCTGCTGAACGGCCGCGGGGACCCCAACTTCAACGTCACCTTCTATGTCCTGAACGCCACGGGAGAACACGCTGCGGTCTCCCTGTATGGTCCATCGGAGCCTGCCACCTACGCTGTGTGTACGGAGAACGGCGCAGAGCATCGGCCGATCGAGCCACTGCTTCAGGGACGCCCGAACGCCTGAGTCGATCTCGCCCCGCGATCTGGCTCGATGAAGCGATGAAGACCTTGCGTGTGCGGACCCTCGACGCCATTTCGAGGCGCTGGCACGTGCGCAGCGCCGGCGGTATCTTGCCTGGATTGAGTCCGCGAAGCGCGAGGAAACGAAACCCAGGCGGTTGAAGGAGGCAATTCGCCTCCTGGCTCGCGGCAAGGTGCTGGGGCTGAAGTAAGGGCGCCGACCTACCAGGACGCCCGTGGGCATGGACGTGCCCAGGTCGTTGCTGGCGCAGTCGCCCAGCGGCTTGGATGGGCGCGTTACCGCTCTGTGAGGTGGGGGACCGGCTCATACTTGCTATGTTATCGTCATTATGCACGCTAAAATGACGACGTCATGTTGCCTCGGCAGTACCGTCGCATTCTGACGCCCCCGAGGGGCAGTTTCTTCCTGTACGGTGTGCGCGGGGTCGGCAAGAGCACTTGGGCACGCCACACCTTTCCCGAGGCGCACACCGTCGACCTCCTCGATGAGGGGCGTCATCAGGCGCTTCTCGCCAATCCCGGATTGCTTGCACTGGAGCTCCGGAGCCTGCCCTCGCATCGCGTCGTCGTTCTCGACGAAGTGCAACGCGTCCCGGCGCTCCTCAACGAAGTCCACCGCGCGATTGAAGAGACCCGCCGGCGCTTCGTCCTCTTGGGATCGAGCGCTCGCCGGCTGAAAACAGCCGACACGAACCTGCTCGCTGGTCGCGCGGCGGTCATGACCATGTATCCGCTGATGCCGGACGAATTGGGTGCGGACTTCGATCTGACTCGCGTGTTGCGCTTCGGCAGCATCCCCGTTGTGTGGCAGGCCGACGATCCGCGCGCGACGCTCGAAGCCTATGTACAGCTGTACGTGCGCGAGGAGATTCGTATCGAGGCCCTCGTGCGCAACCTGCCGGCGTTCCTGCGGTTTCTCCCGGTTGCGGCCCTGTTCCACGGACAAGTCGTCAATATCGCGGGTCTGGCGCGCGATGCCGCCGCAGCGCGGACGACGATCGAGGGGTACCTGGGTATTCTCCAGGACACGCTGGTGGCAACCCTGCTGCCGGCGTTCGAGGCGAAGCTGCGCGTGCGAGAACGGCAACACCCGAAGATCTACTGGGTCGATCCGGGGCTCGTTCGCGCCGCCAAGCGACAACTCGGTCCCGTTGCGGCCGAGGAACGCGGGCCCCTGATCGAAGGCCTCGTGCTGACGATCCTACGTGCGCACAACGGTGATGCGGATGTGTTCGATGAGGTGTCGTACTGGGCGCCCGCTCAGGCGCGGCAGACCGAGGTCGACTTCCTCCTGCGACGCGGTCGCGAGTTCCTCGCCATCGAGGTCAAGGCGCAATCGCGATTCTCGACACCGCAATTGGTCGGCCTGCGCGCCATCGGCGACCTCCGTCGGCTGGTGCGGCGCATCCTCGTCTACCTCGGGGATCGTCAGCTGAGAACGGAGGACGGGATCGAAATCTGGCCGTTCGACCGGTTCACCAGGGCCACAGCAGACCGTTCGCTCTGGCCGTGAGTGCGTCGACAGTTGGGCCGTGATTCTATCTTGCTGTTCCGGTCGACCTGCTCCAGCGGAGTCGATCATTCACTCCGAAGCATCGCCACTGCACCGGCACGAGAGAGCTGAGGCCGCCCATCTTCAGCCGCTTGCCAATCGGGTCCTCTCCAGGCCATGTCCGCCCCGCGATGTCTTCGCTTATGATCGCCACCTCGACTGCACCCTCGCGATCGGCTGGGGTGAACGCGCGTCCACGCACGAGCAACACCTCGAAGGCCTCGAAATAATTGGGATGAATTGACTCGAGGTTGAGAGAGGGATTCGCGGCGGCCTGTTCAGCGCTCTGTCCCTCGGCCGTGAATCGGGCCACATCCCACCCCTGACCAGAGAACGGGGACACGTTGACGGGTGTCGCGGCCGAGATGGCCGGTACGGCTTCGAACTGCGCGATTATCTCGTCGAGAAACTGCGCGTGCCGCGAACGCTCGGCATATTTCGCCTGCGGCATGTCGAGATCGATCAGCACGAGACGGTCTGCGGGCAGCCCGAGGTCGACCGATTGCAGCCTGAGGACGCTTCGAATCAGCAGCCCCGCGGCGGCGACGATCGTGACGGCCAGGGCAACCTGTGCGACGACGAGTGTGCGGCGTCCGTGGGGGGCTGCGAAGCGAGCGACGCCACGCCCGCCGCTTCGCAACTGGGACACGAGATCCGCACGCATCGACAACAGCGCTGGACCGAGGCCAGCGAGCAGCGCCGCCACGAAGACGACGGCAATCGAGAACAGGATCACGGTCGCATCGATACGGACGGATTCGACGCGCGGCAGCCCGCCGGGCACGAGAGTGATGAGCGCCTGGAGACTCCACCGTGTGAGCGCAAACCCCGAGACACCGGCCACCCCCGCCAGCACCAGGCTTTCGGCCAACAGTTGGCGCACGATCCTTCCGCGTCCGGCACCCAGGGCGGCGCGTACCGCAAGCTCCCCACCTCGCGCCTCGCCGCGCCGAGGGCTGCGTAGGTTCCGTTATCTGACGTGTTCGACACCGAACAGGACGTTAGGGATCGCGCGACATGCGCCGAGCCCGAGAAGACGTCGCGCCCCAGGCCTACATGATCGGCGACCTGGTCTATTCGAACGATGCCATCCCCACCCAGAAGAGGCTTCGTCCCTCGTTCGGATCCGCGTCGACCTCGTACTGACGGGCGAACGTGAGTGTGCCGTCAGCGCCGATTCTGAACACCGAGAGGCCGGCCGGCACCGTGCGCATCCTGGTTCCATCGCCCACGGCCAGCGGCATCTGGTTGCCGACGACCAGCAGACGGCCGCTTCCGTCGAGGGCAAACGTGCGAGGGTGAAACCCGCGGGTGTCGGCGGTCTGGATCAGCGTGGGCTCAGCCGTGTCCTGATTGATGGCAAACACCGCGATGGTGTTCTCGCCTCCCACCGCCACTTGACGGCCCTGCACCTCCCTCGTCGCGCTGGCGCGATTGCCGACATACACGACCCGGCCGTTCGGGTGCACGTGGATCGAGCTGGTCGTCTGGCCGGGCCGCACGTTGCCTGGCTCCGCGAGGGTGGTCTTCGAGAACAGCGCGGTGGCGCCCAGCGAGGCCTCGGACACGGGATAGACCTCGATGCGGTTCTGCCGCTCGAGAGTCAGGAACGCCAACGGCCGAGAGGGGTGGAAGTCGAGGTGTCGGGCCTGAAAGCCGTAGCCGCCCGCCGGCGCGACCGAGGCGTGATCGGTCAGCATGCCGTTCTGGTAGGTGAATACCTTGAGCGCTCCCGGATCTTCCCGTCGACTTGCGCTCGGGTTGTTCCCGCGCGTCACGAGCACGACAGCACGGTTCGACGGCAGCACGCGCACGTGATGGCCATAGATCCCGGTGTCGAGCGGAGAGGTCTGCGTGACCTCGGCGCCGATGGTACCGTCCCTCTGCAGGCGGTGCACGCTGACGCCACTCGGGTCGTTGTAGGCGACCAGCACGTGTGCCCCGGTCACATCGGTGGTGACATGGATGGGCCGCGCCCCGAGCGGTGCAGGCGGTCCGTCGGGCGTCAACGCTCCCGAGGTCGCTTCCACGCGAAACGAGGTGAGCCCGTGGCTGGCCGGCCGTCCAGCGGCCGCACCTGCGCCCCCATAGCTTGCCCCTGAAGTGCTCCAGCCGACGTAAAGGTGACGCCGCGACGGATGGAGCGCCGCCTCCTGGACGTTGGCCGGAAGGGAGATCGAGCCGCGCCGTGTGAGCGTGGCGTTCTCGACGTCGACGTCGTACTGCGTCAAATCTGCACCGACCGCGGCGTACAGCACGACCTTGGCGGGTGCGGGCGGGAAGGGACGCTCCCGCGTCTGTCCGGCAACGCCGATGAGACACGCGGCAAGTATCACCGCCGCGCCTCGACAGGGGCTCATGCGAGCAGCAGCTCGAGGACTGTTTCAGCGAATGGGAAATATCTTCTCGAGATCGTCCGCCGGCCGCGGGATGACATGGACGCCCACAAGCTCTCCGACCCGGCGGGCTGCCGCGGCGCCCGCCTCAGTAGCCGCTTTGACCGACCCGACATCGCCGCGCACGATGGCGGTCACGAGCCCGGCGTCGACCTTCTGCCAGCCGACGAACACGACGTTCGCCGTCTTGACCATCGCGTCGGCAGCCTCGATCATGCCGACGAGGCCCCGCGTCTCGACCATGCCGAGCGCGTCGCCGATCTCGCGCTTCTCCCGGTCTGCCATGCGAGGCGTACTCTAGCACGTGTCAGAATCTGGTGTTCGAGCGAGGCGGTATACTGGCGACGAAGAGGGAGGCCCGATGTCCCGGTACGTTCGCTCGATCGCTCTGATTGCGTGCATCGCCGCAATGGTTGGCGCATCGGCGTCAGCCCAGGTCGTGCGGCAAACGCCAGTCGACCCGCCCATTGTGCTGTCCGGCAGTGAGATCGGATTTCGCATCGTCGCGCGACGCGGCACGACCCCCGTCGGGAGCATCGTCGTCCGCGTGAACGGCCAGTGGGTGGAAGCCGACTTCGCCGGCGAGGCGATTCGAAAGGCAACGAACTGATCGGAGAGGCGTTTTTTGCTTCTTGTGTCGGTTCCCCGCAGTCGGGCTGGCGCGCCGACGCTACACGCAGCTGCAACCGCGCCTAGCCGCAGGACGCTCACGCGAACAGCCCGGGGAACCTCGACGCCTGCGCGGCGTAGCCGGGAAAGATGGCGCGCGTGTCCGTCACGCCTAGGTGCCGGACGACGATCTCGGCGCACACGTCGCGGAAGTAGGCCGCCACCGCGAGGTCCCGGCCCTGGAAGCGCTGCTCGCGCGACAGGCCCGGCCACTTGCCCAGGACACGGCCGCCGCGGATGTCCCCGCCAATCATGATCATCGCGTTGCCGTGCCCGTGATCGGTCCCGCGGTTGCCGTTCTCGCTCACCGCCCTTCCAAACTCCGACATCGTCATCACCACGGTGTCGGCCATCAGGTCGCCCAGGTCGGTGACGAGCGCCGCGAGTCCGCGGCTGAAATCAGCGAGGCGCGTCGCCAGCTGGCCCTGCGCGGCCCCCTGATTGACGTGTGTGTCCCAGCCGCCGACTTCAGCGAACGCCACCTCGAGACCCACGTCCGCTTTCGCGAGCTGCGCAATCTGCCGGAGGGCCTGGCCGAATGGGCTCTGTGGGTATTCCGCGCCGTTTTCGGGTTGATGCCGCGCGGGGTTGACGGTCCGCAGCATCTTCATCGCCTCGAAGGCGTCTCGGCCCGTGCCATTGAGGATCCGATCGGCCGCCGCCTGATACTGCTGCTCGAACGACGCGCTCGCCGTTTCGGCCCGCACGCCGAACTGTGCAATCTGGTTCATGGCCAGCGCGGGCGCGGTTCCCTGAAGCATCCGCGGCAACTGCTGTGTGAGCGCGACCGCGCGGAATGCCGTTGTAGACTCGAGTTGCCTCGCCTGGAGGTAGCGGTTCAACCACCCATCAGGCGTGCTCTTGACACCGGGTGTTCCCGATTCCATGTAGTCCTGAGCGTCGAAGTGGGACCGTGTGGAATCCGGCGACCCGCACGCATGCACGATGGCCAGTTGCTGTCGATCCCAGAAGGGCTTCAAGGGCGCGAGTCGGGGGTTCAAGCCGAAGAAGCCGTTCAGATCGAGCGCGGCGCCCTCGGCGCCGCCGGGCTTGGGAATCGCTATGCTCGGCCGCGCGCGGTAATATTCACTTTCGGCGAAAGGAACGATGACGTTCAAGCCGTCGACGGCCCCGCGCTGGAAGATGGCGATAAGCCGCTTCGAGCGTCGGCCCGGTTCAGCGGCAAACGCCGTGCGCGCGAGGAACGAGGGCGCAAACCCCAGGCTGACCAGCGCGAACGCGCCGTCCTTGAGAAACACGCGTCGTGAAGTCATCGCGTCACCCCCCACACCTTGAGTTCCCTTGGCGCCCCCCGCGCGGCGAGCGCCCCCCTCCGAACGGGTCGACGTGCCGTCGGTCTCATCGCCGCTGAAACTCCGGCGATCCGAGCGTCAAGGCGATCGCCTGCGCCGGCATCGCGGCCCTGGCAATCGTTGTGCGCGTCACGTCCGAGAGGCTGCCGCCAAGCGCCTCGTCGATGAGCCGTGCGCTGTCGATCCCCGAAGGCCGGCCTACAGGAACCAGTCTTCCGTCGCCGGCGCGGGCCTCGCGGCCAGGTGCGGTGAAGGGCAGCTCTCCCCGAGCCAGCGTCAGCGCCACGTTCATCCGATTGACCAGTGCTCCTGCGTTGACCCACGCGTCCGCCGTGTCCTTGTAGCCGGTCGGCGG
>CAZCEL010000107.1:0-11979 GCA_964497175.1 uncultured Bifidobacteriaceae bacterium | reverse complement strand
GGCGCCGGGTCGGACGCCGCGGCCGCCACGACGATGCTGTATCGCATCGCATCGGCCTCCTCGAGCGTCCGCACGACTTGAGCGATTGTGGACTGCTTCTGACCAATCGCGTTGTAGATGCAGATGACGCCGGTGTCCTTCTGGTTGAGAATCGTGTCAAGGGCGACGGCCGTCTTGCCGGTCTGCCGATCGCCGATGATGAGCTCGCGCTGCCCGCGCCCGATCGGCACCATCGCATCGATGGCCTTCAGGCCGGTCTGGAGCGGCTCCTTGACGGGCTGGCGATCGACGACCCCGGGCGCGATCCGCTCGATGGGCGCAAACCGCTTCGTGGTGATGGGGCCCTTGCCGTCGATCGGCTGCCCGAGGGCGTTCACGACGCGGCCCAGCATCTCGTCGCCAACGGGGACCGAGATAATCCGGCCCGTGCGCTTCACCGCGTCGCCTTCCTTGATTTCCTTGTACTCCCCGAGCAGCACGACGCCGACGCTTTCTTCTTCGAGATTGAGCGCGATGCCGAACACACCGTGCGGGAACTCGAGCATCTCGCCCGACATCGCGTTCTCCACGCCATGGACCCGGGCAATGCCGTCTCCGATCGAGATGATGCTGCCCACTTCGGCGACATCGACGTCCACCGCATAGCTTCCTATCTGGTCGCGGATGATCTTGGATATCTCTTCGGCTTTGATGTCCATCTAGCTCTTGGCCCCTTCCAGGAGGCGTTGCCTCATCTTCTCCAGCTGGCGCGTGATGCTCGCGTCGTACACCGTGCCGCCCACCCGGGCCACCACCCCACCGATGATCTGTGGATCCACGCGGGTCGAAAGGGCGACCTGCCGGCCGGTCGCCTTCTCCAGGGCGCGCTCGATCTCCTCAGTGCGCCCGGTCGGAAGCGAAACGGCCGTCGTGACCTCGGCCCGCACGACGCGCCTGTATTCCAGAAGTCGCTCGTGGTACGCCGCGATCAGGTCCGGCAGAATCGCCAGCCGGTCGCGCTCGGCGAGCAGCACGAACAGCTTGCCGACGATCGCCTGCACCTGGGCACGCGCCACGAGCAGTCCGACGATGCTCCGCTTGCGGGGGGCGGGCACCGCGGGATTGAGCAGCACCTGGTCGAGCGTCGCGTGCCCCTTGAGGAGCGCGGAGAAGGCCACGAGCTCGGACTCGACCTGGGCGAGGTCGGCGCCCTCCGTGCGCACGACATCGTAGAGCGCACGGGCGTAGCGAAGAGCGGCGGTGCGGCTGGTCACGGTGAAAGGCTGCGTCGCTTGCGCCTTGTTTCACAAGCGCAACAGGGATTTATATCATGAATCCCGTGATTCAGTGACCGATCTCCATGGTCCGACTCTCCCGCGTGTCCCCGACGATTGTCTCGAAGAGCCGGATGAGCTCGGGTTCCGACGCGAAATCGATCTCGATGCGTCCCCGGGTTCCCTGGCGCACAATCCTGACGCGCGTGCCCAGGCGCATCCTGAGGCGTTCCTCCGCGGCGCGCGTGTGAACGTCTACCGCGCGTGGCTGCGCCTGGTCCGCGGTTCTCGAGGCGTCGCTGGCCCGCTTGACCAGCGTCTCGGTCTCGCGGACCGACAGGCTCCGGGCCACGACGTCGCGGGCCATGTTGCGCTGCTCGGCTTCGGTCGCAAGGCCGAGCAGGGCCCGTGCGTGGCCCATCGAGAGGGTTCCGGCAGCGACCTCTTGACGGATCTCATCAGGCAGCTTCAGCAGCCGCAGAACGTTGGCCACCGTCGTCCGATCCTTGCCGACGCGGGTAGCGACGATGTCCTGTGTCAGGCCGAACTGGTCGCAGAGCCGGCGATACGCCTGCGCTTCCTCGATCGGGTTCAGGTCCTCACGCTGAAGATTCTCGATGAGGGCCATCTCGAGCAGCGATTGCTCCTGCCCTTCCGGGACCTCGCGGACGACGACTGGCACGCGAAGGAGGCCCGCCCGCTGGGCGGCCCGCCAGCGCCGTTCACCCGCAATGATCTGGTAGCGGTCGCCGACGCGGCGGACCACGAGGGGCTGGATGACCCCGGCCGCCTTGATCGAGGCGGCCAGCGCATCGAGGTCGGCGGCTTCGACCTGCCCGCGCGGCTGGAAACTGTTCGGCGTCAGCCGGTCGATATCGACGTCGACCGGCGTCGGTCGCGGTTCAGGCGCATCGGGAATAAGCGCGCTCAGTCCCCTGCCGAGAGCGGGTCGCTTGTCCATGTGTCGCTCCTCCTGGGCCCATCGATTCGCCAGAGCAATGCATCAGGCAGCGTTGGCTGCGCGGCTCAGCAGTTCGCGCGCCAGTGTCAGGTATGCTTCGGCGCCTCGTGATTTCGCGTCGTACAAGACGACGGGCAGACCGTGGCTCGGCGCCTCCCCGAGCCGGACGTTGCGGGGAATCGTCGTGCGAAACACTTTTTCCTTGAAGAACCCTCTGATGTCACCGGCCACCTGCTGCCCAAGGTTCGTGCGCTCGTCGAACATGGTGAGCAGGACGCCCTCGATGTCGAGCGACGGGTTGAGGGCGGCGCGTACACGGCGCAGAGTACTGACCAGGTCGGCGAGCCCTTCGAGGGCGAAGTATTCGCAGTGGAGCGGGATAAGGACCGCATCGGCGGCCACGAGCGCGTTGAGCGTCAGGATGCCGAGCGACGGCGGGCAATCGATGAAGATGTAGTCGTAACGAGGCCGTGCGGCGGTCAGCAGCAGACGAAGCCGTTCTTCGCGGCGTGCGAGCGGGACCAGTTCGAGCTCGGCCCCGGTGAGGCTGCGTTCGGCGGGAATCAGGTCCAGGCGGTCGAGACCTGCCGGAATCATGAACGGGGTCGGGTCGGTGCCGGGCGTCTCCGAGACCAGGGCGTCGTAGATGGTGCCGGCGGGGCCCCGTGCGCCTTTGCGGCCGAGACCACTCGTCAGATTGGCCTGGGGGTCGATGTCGACGGCGAGGACGCGCTGGTCGGCCATTGCGATGGACGCGGCGAGGTTGATGATGGTTGTGGTCTTGCCAACGCCTCCCTTTTGGTTGGCGGCGGCGAGGATGCGGGACATTATTTGTCTTTCAACCTAATCTCAACGACGGATGCGGCGACAGGATAGCCGGAGTTGGTCTTGAAGGTCAACGTTCCACGTGAAACGCGTGCTTGCGAAGAACCTGCACGTCGGCCCTCAATTCAGGCCGCACCTCGATTTGAGCGCACAGCAGGGGGAACGGTATCTGCGCCGGGCCGCGCCCAAACCATAGAATTAGCCCGCCTGGGCGCAGCAGGTCCGCAGCGGCACGGGTGAACGTTTTGCCACCTCGAACGGCGCGGATCGTTACAACGTCGGCGACCTCTGACGCGTGTCGGGCCACCGTCTCGACCGGCTGCGTCAATACTGTGACGCTCGTGAGCCCCATCACCCGGACGGCTTCGCGAAGAAACGCCGCCTTCCGCGACCTGGATTCCACCATGGTCAAGCCCGCAGCCTGCCTCACGACCTTGAGCGGCAGCGCGGGCGATCCGCCCCCGGAGCCGAGGTCGAACCAGGCAAGCGGGCCCGGCGGAAACAAGGGCAAGGCCCGCAGAGGCTCGATGATCAGGCGATCGAGAGCCCGAGTGTCAGGATCGGACATCGACAGACGAAATCCTGTCAGATTGATCACGCTGTTCCAGCTCGCCAGGAGCGCCCAGTAGTCCGAGAGCTTCCGGATCTGCCCGGGCGTTAGATCAGCGCCAGCGTTCAATGCCATGTCCCGAATCTGCGCCGCCACTTGCGCAGCGGATGCCACGAGGCGACTGGAGGTCACCGACCGATGCCGGCCCGTCGGCCAATGAACGCCGCGAGCACGGCCACGGCGGCCGGCGTGATGCCCGGGATCCGTAGTGCGTGCCCCAGCGTATCGGGCCTGATCTGTGACAGGCGCTGGACGACCTCTCGCGACAATCCGGGCACCGAGTCGAACTGCAGAGTGCGCGGTATGGAGTGACCCTCCTCGCGCCTGGCGCGTGCGATCTCGGCCTCCTGGCGGCGGAGGTACCCCTCATACTTGACCGTGGTTTCAGCGCTCGAGAGATCAACGTCCGGCCGCCAGGGGTCGACCTGCAGTGGGACTGTGCGGCTCGAATGAAGCTCTTCGATCCGGACCTCACCCTGCCGCAGCCTCTGGGCGGCCGTGACCCGCTCGGCGGTTGCACTCCTGACCAGAGTCTCGTCCAGCCTCTGCAGATTAGCCCGCAGCCGCGACCGGCGACTACAGAACCGCTCCCACCTCTCGTCGTCCACGAGTCCTGCCGCCCGTCCGAGCGGTGTCAGCCGGAGATCTGCGTTGTCGATGCGAAGGTGAAGGCGGTGTTCGGCCCGGGATGTGAACATGCGATAGGGCTCGAGACAGCCCTTCGTGATCAGATCGTCGACCAGGACGCCAATGTAGGCTTCATGGCGACCCAATTCGAATCCTGGTTCCCCCCTGACGTACTTGGCCGCATTGATCCCGGCGACCAGACCCTGAGCTGCGGCCTCCTCGTACCCGGAGGTTCCGTTGATCTGTCCGGCCAGAAAGAGCCCCCGCACCCGCTTCGTTTCGAGCTGGCGCGTAAGCTCGGTCGGCTGGATGAAGTCGTATTCGACAGCGTAGCCGGGTCTCAGAAGTACCGCGTCCTCGAGACCAGGCAGCGCGTGCACGAGCTCGGCCTGGAGATCGCGAGGCAGGCTCATCGAGAAGCCGTTGACGTAGATCTCGGGCGTGTCGACGCCCTCGGGCTCGAGAAAGATCTGGTGCCGCTCCCGGTCGGGAAAGCGCATGATCTTGTCCTCGAGTGACGGGCAGTACCGAGGCCCTACGCCGCGAATCTGGCCGTTATAGAGCGGCGAGCAGTCGATGTGCCGGCGGACCAGATCGCGCACACGTTCGTTGGTGTGCAACACGTAGCACGCGATCCGGGGCCGGTCGATCCCGGGCGTCGTAAACGAGAACGGCACCGGCGAATCATCGCCGGGCTCCGAGAGAAATTGGCCCGATGCCACCTGTCGTTCGAAATCGATGGAGTTGCGATCGAGCCGCGGCGGCGTGCCTGTCTTGAGACGTCCCCACTCGAAACCCAGCGATTTGAGCGATTCCGCCAGATCGCGCGACGGTGGCTCCCCGGCGCGGCCAGCCGGCATCTGCTCGGGACCGATGTGGATGAGACCATTCAAGAATGTACCCGTCGTCATCACCAGCGCGGCGCACGAATAGACCGCGCCGTCTTCAGTCGCTAGGCCGGCAACTCGGCCTTCTCGAACTACCACGGCCCCCGCCCGCACAAGGAGCCAGTCGATATTGACTTCGCGTTCGAGTCGCGCGCGGACCCACTCACTGTAGGCGTGCTTGTCTGCTTGAGCGCGGGGCGACCAGACGGCCGGCCCGCGACTTCGGTTGAGCAGCTTGAACTGAATGCCCGTCGAATCGATCGCTTGGGCCATGAGTCCGCCCAGCGCATCGATCTCGCGTACGAGATGACCCTTAGCGGTCCCACCGATCGCCGGATTACAGGGCATATGACCAATCGTGGCCGGCGACAGCGTGCACAAGCCGACGTGGGCGCCCAGTCGCGCCGCCGCAAACGCCGCCTCACACCCGGCGTGCCCTGCCCCAACGACGATGAGGTCGAAATGAGATCGATTCATTTGCCGATGCAAAACCGCGAGAAGATGTGGTCGAGTACGGCCTCGGGCGACCTCCGTCCCGTCACTTCCTCGAGCGCGGCCCGCGCCTCCTGAAGATCGGCCAGAACGAACTCCTCCGAGTGTCCACTCCCATCGCCCGCGGCCGCCTCATGGGCACGACCGAGCGCAGCGTTGGCGCGCTTCAGCAGGTCGATGTGCCGCACGTTCGTGATCGCCGGCTGGTCAGCCTGCACGTCAGCATCCAGCGCCTCGACGAGTCGTCGCCGCAGGTCGTCCAGCCCCAGTCCGGTCGTTGCTGAAACACTGACCGCGCCCTGGACCGACACTGCTGGAGGAAGGTCGGCCTTGTTGAGCACCAGGACGTATCTCAAGTCCTGTTTATCGATTGTCTGACCAAGATATGGATCCGGCCACGGACCGGTGCTTCGATCCACGACCACCAGCGTCAAGTCCGCGACTCCGGCCGCGCCCTGTGCTCTGGCGATGCCTTCGCCTTCGACCGCGTCAGCAGTGGGCCGGACTCCGGCGGTGTCGACCAGCGTCACGAGCAGCCCGGCGAGATCGATCCTCTCGGTAACGAGATCGCGCGTGGTGCCCGGCGCTTCGGCGACGATCGCCCGCGCCGTTCCAACCAGTGCGTTAAAGACGCTGGACTTGCCGACGTTTGGACGCCCGATGATGGCGATGGTCAGTCCTTCGCGCAGGAGGCGGCCCCGCCGCCCATCGTCGAGCAGACCGCGCACCTGCATCACGAGTCGATCCAGGCTCGCCACGAGCTGCCCAGGCTCGACGAAGTGATATCCCTCGTCGGGGAAATCGACGGAGGCCTCGAGGCGGGCGATCAGATCGAAGATCTTGCTCTCGATGTTCGCGATCGCCCGCGTCAGAGTTCCCTGCAGCTGATCGAACGCCGCACGCGCCTGCGCCGGCGTGACTGCGTCAACCAGATCGGCGACGGCCTCGGCCTGCGCGAGATCGATGCGGCCGTTGAGAAAGGATCGGAGCGTGAACTCACCAGGCGCCGCCAGCCGCGCGCCGTTCTCGACCGACGCCGCAACGATGCCGCGCAGCACGACAGGGCTGCCGTGGGCGCTGATCTCCACAACGTCCTGACCGGTGTAGGACGCCGGCGCCGGGAAGTACGTGACCACCACCTGGTCGAGCACTTCTCCGAGCGAAGGCGCACCGCCCGTTCGAATCGTCGCGAGCGTCGCGTGCCTCGGCGGACACGCGCGGTTCCCGATCAGTCTCCGGGTCAGCTCGAGGGCCCTCGGGCCGGCCAGCCGGACGATCCCGATTGCGCCTCTCCCCGGAGCGGTTGCGATGGCGACGATGGTGTCGTCGGTGGAGAACAGAACCTACCTTCGGAGCGAGATATGAACCGTCTTCGAGAAGGCGTCTCCAACGCTCTCGCTCGTAACGCCCGGAACCTCTGCAACCGTCAGATGAACCAGGCGGCGCTCGTAGGGATTGAGCGGACCCAGTTGCTGATCCACGCCCGTCTGCTTGGCCTTTTCAGCGAGCAGCCTGGCCATCTGTCTCAGCTCCACGTCCTTGCCCTTGCGGTACGACAGGGCATCGATGAACACGCGCTTCTCGTCCAGGTTCCGCCCGTACGCCATGTCCACCACATGCTGCAGGGCCTTCAGCGGCTCGCCGCGATGCCGGACGAGCAGCTCGGCAGCCTCGCCGGAGAGGTTCAGCCGCGGTCCGTCAGGGGACTGTTCGACGTCGATCGGCGACGAGATCCCCAGGGCCGCGATCACGCGGTTGAGAAACTCGACGATGGGTGCTGTCGCGTCTGGCATCGACTTTATCCTATCCCTCCGGCGAACCCGACTCCGCCTTGCCGGACGCGGCGCGTTTGACGCGTCGTTCGGCCGGTGGTCGAATGCTGCGGATGCTCGGCGGCCCTATCAGATAATTGGTGAGCGACTGCTGGCCGACTCTCCAGACGTTCCCGACGAACCAGTAGATGAGCGCCCCGACGGGCGTCGCGACGAAGACGAAGATGAGGACGATCGGCATGATCATCATCATCTTCTGCTGCGTCGGATCCATACCGCTGGCCGGTGTCAGCCACTGCTGCCACAGTTGGCTCAGCCCGACGAGTACGGGCATCACGTAGTACGGATCAGATGCCGACAGATCCTGAATCCAGCCCACAAACGGCGCGCCCCGCAGCTCGATGGCTGTTGTCAGCAGCGAATAGAACGCAAGAAACACCGGGATCGTCAGAAGAATCGGCACACAACCGCTGGCTGGATTGACGCCCCTCTCGCGGTAGAGTGCCATGAGCTCCTGGTTCATCTTCTGACGGGCCGGATCGGTCGCCTTCAGCTTTGCATACCGTTCCTGAATCGCCTTAGCCTCCGGCTGGATCTGCTGCATCTTCCGCATCGACACAACGCTCTTGTGGTTCAGCGGAAACAGCACGATATTGATGATGGCCGTGAGGACGACAATCGCCCAGCCGTAGTTTCCGACATACCCCTCGATCCAGTTCAGCGAGCGTAGAAGGGGCACGACGATCACCGAGAAGACACCAAAGTTGATGGCCCGGACAAGATTCCGGTCGATGGCGGCGAGCGTCTCGAATTCCTTCGGTCCTACGTAGAACGTCAGGCCCTCGGCCGCCTTCGGTGTCTCGATCGAGTACGCCATCAGATCCCGCGAGGGTTCCTCCGTGCCCGCCGTGGGTGGGATCGAAACGGGCTGATAGGCAATCCTCGCGGCGCCGGGTTTCAGTGCGAGGGCGGTGAAGTACTGGTCCTCGATTCCGGCGTAGTCAAAGTCCATCGGAGACGCTGGAGTGGTGGCGCTGTCAGCGGCCGCCACGCGAGTCACGTCGCCAGAGGCCGAATAGAGGCCGCCGGGCTTCACCGCCGACCGACCGCTCGCGGCATCGGCGTCACCTAGGCCTGGACCCCACATGATTCTGGATGCGATCGGACTGTCGCCCTGCGTCAGCGACACGCGAAAATCGACCGTGTAGCTGGACGGATCGAGGGTGAACACCTTGCGTACGTGCAGGCCGGCCGTGTCGGTGTACTCGAACGCCACGCTAGGGGGCCTGGCTTGCGTGTCAGGCTCGACCCCGTCAACGACGGCGTAGAGTGCGCTGTTGACTGTGGCGGTGATCCCTTCCTCATCAGTGGCCAGAGAGAATGGCAGGGGCTGCGCCCCTTCGGGCGCCTGGACCACCAGTTGCACTGGTTGGCCGTCACGTTCGCGGTGGCTCTTGAGCGTCCATCCTTTCAGTCGGGCACCGCGATTTGTGAACACGGCCACGACACGCGGAGTTTCGAGTCGAACTTCTCGTTCCGAGGTCTCGCTGATAAGAGCACTCGCTGATCGGCCGGACGCTTCCACCGCAGGTGGGGGAGCGGCGGGGACTGACACCGCGGGACTCGTCGCGCCGGTTGACGGAACGGTCGCTACCGACCCGGCCGGCGGCTGCTCCAGCGGAGGAACAAACAACGCCTGCCACAAGTAGAGCACCAGGAAGCAAAGGACGATGGCAACGAGGACGCGTCGTTCCATCAGGCGCGCGTCCTGTGTCGTGCCGCGTCGGACTGCCGCACCTTGGCCGGAACCGGATCGTAGCCGCCATGGCAGAGGGGCTGACAGCGCGCAAGGCGACCGAGAGCCAGCCAGCCGCCGGCCAGGGCCCCATGGCGCCGTACTGCCTCGCTGGCGTAATCCGAGCACGAGGGATGGAATCGGCACGAGCCGACAAACAGCGGCGAAGCGAGGACCTTGTAGCCCCGAAGCAGGGCAATGAGGATGCGCGCCACCAGAGAGGGCGGATCGAGTTCGACCTCAACGAGGCTGGAGCCGCCGAAGGCCGCGCGCAAGGATCTCCCGGAATTCTTTTTCAAGAGCGGAAAGGCTGGCATTCAGCAACTCAGGGCCTGGCACGATGACGATGTCAACACCTGTCGAGGGCTTGTTGAGCCTGAAGACCTCTCGAATCAGTCGTTTAGCTCTATTCCTCTGAACCGCGCTGCCCAACTTCCTGGTCGCCGCGACTCCCAGCCGGCCCGTCGAGCGGCGGCTCCGTCTCACAAACAGGGTCAGAAACCGGCCGCGAAGCCGCGTCCCCTGGGAATAGATCTGGCGATACTCGGCGCGGCGGCGGATCCGATCGTCTGGTCGAAACTCGGCAGACGCCGCAGACAAGGATGGCCAGGAGCGGGGTGGCTGACCGCCTACTCGTTGCTGACCGTGAGGCGCCTACGCCCCTTGGCGCGCCGGCGTTTGAGCACGAGCCGCCCGTTTTTCGTGCTCATCCTTACCAGAAATCCATGCGTGCGTCGCCGGCGTCGGCGGTTTGGTTGAAACGTCCGTTTTCCCTTCATCTCGTGCCCATCCCACGGAACCGAACTGGCAATGTTAGCGAAGGCGTCCAAAACGTGTCAATCGTCGCGCTTTGTGGTAGAGTCGGCGTCCTTCACCCAGCGCTTCAACCCCGAGTTCCCTGGCATGCGCGTTCGGGCTCTTCCCAGAGTTTTCCACACCTGTGGAAAAAACTGTGGAAATTGCACGAGATCCGTGATTCTGCTCGGGTTCGGCCCGGAATACCGGGGCTTTTGGCGTGGGCGAAGGCCGACGACCCTTAAAATCGCCTAGAAACTGCTGGATTCGAGAGGCGAAGCCTCATCGAATCTTGTTTGTCAGGACCGAAGTCATGAACCTCTGGGATCACGTGCTCGCTCGGATTGAGACCAAGGTGAACCGCCACAGTTTCTACACCTGGTTCAAGCCAACGGCGCTCCTCGCAGAAGACGGCGGCCGAATCACCGTCAGGGTGCCTAATCCGCTCTTCAAAGACTGGCTGGTGAAGCACTACTCCGGCGTCATCAATGAGGCTCTCACGGATGTGAGCAAGTCGGGCCTGCACGTAACCTTTCTCGCCGACAGCCAGTTGGAATCGGCTGGAATCGTCCTGAGCCCGGATGAGGCGGCCGTGCTCGACTCCGGGCCGCCCCCTGTCTCGCCAGGCCCGGCGGGCCTCAATCCGCGGTACAGCTTCGACTCGTTCATCGTCGGGTCCTCGAACCAGTTCGCCCATGCCGCGTGCCGCGCTGTGGCTGAAGCGCCGTCACGGTCGTACAACCCGTTGTTTCTCTACGGCGGCGTGGGACTTGGAAAAACGCACTTGATGCATGCGGTCGGCCAGTACCTTCTGCGGCACGATCGTGACGTCAAGCTCACGTACATCTCATCGGAGCGCTTCATGAACGAGATGATCAATGCGCTCCGTTACGAACGCATCATCGATTTTCGCGAGCGCTACCGCAGCGTTGATGTGCTGCTGGTCGACGATATTCAGTTCATCGCGGGGAAGGAAGGGACGCAGACCGAGTTCTTTCACACGTTCAACGCACTGTACGATTCTCAAAAGCAGATTGTCATCAGCAGTGATTGTCCGCCCCACGAGATTACCTCGCTCGAGGAGCGCTTGCGCTCCCGTTTCGAATGGGGCCTCATCGCCGACATCCAGTCGCCGGATCTCGAGACCAAGGTCGCGATTCTCAAGAAGAAGGCCGAAGCCGAAGCTGTACCCCTCCCCGACGATGTGGCTATCTACATTGCGGGCAGGATCAAGTCGAACATCCGCGAACTCGAGGGATCGCTGATTCGCCTGGTCGCCTATGCTTCGCTGACAGGCCAGGACATCACGCTCGGCCTCGCCCAGGACGTGTTGAGAGGCATCCTTGATCACGACGAAAAGGCCGTGACCATCGAAGCTATTCAGAAGCACGTCGCCGATCATTACAAGCTGCGGCTGATCGAGCTGAAGTCGCGCAATAACTCCAAGTCAGTCGCCATGCCCAGGCAGATTGCCATGTATCTGTGCAAGTCCTTGACACACGCATCCCTTCCGGAGATCGGGCGCAGCTTCGGGGGAAAACACCATTCCACCGTCATTCATTCGATCCGTAAAGTCGAAGACATGCGGAAGCGCGACGGTGATTTCAACAACGTTGTCAACATGCTCATGGCTGGCTTCAGGTAGAAAAGGACGGCGAGATCTTCGGGTTTTCAACACCCTCGGCCGGGTGGGTGTGGAAGGCTGTTGAAGGCGCGCCCTGTCACCGGCGATAGCAAACCGGGCACCATCCAGACCCTAAACCAAGACACGAAATTAACACAGGTTAATTAATTGATAATAAATGGGTTGTTAAGTTACACTGCTTTTAAACACTCCTTCTTATCCTATATAATTTCGCATAGTAAAAATCTCCTCGCCTGAAGCCCTTAACACTTATGGAACTCGTCGTCCGCAAGAACGACCTACTGCGAGAACTGCAACTTTTTCAGGGCATCGTGGAG
>CAZCEL010000106.1:0-12243 GCA_964497175.1 uncultured Bifidobacteriaceae bacterium | reverse complement strand
CGTCCTCGGCGCGCCCCACCAGCCCCAGGCCGACCAGCCGCCGCCCCGCTTCAAGGGCGACGCGCCGAAGGAGGCCCGTCGGAAGCTGATCGGTGAGGAGCACGTTGTCCTCCCGCAGCGGATACACGCGCTCGGCGTACGCGAGAGCCGCATCGAACCGTTGACGGGCGGGTCCACTCAACTGCGTTCGCGCCTCCTCCACGAGTGCCACTCTGGCCGCCGACAGGTCGCGCTGCCCATCCTCGCTCAGGAGATCAGCGATCACGTCCGCCACGAGGTGCGGTTGGTCCGCCACCGTCGGACAGCCCGCCTCTGGACCAAGAGGACGTAGCCCCCAGAATTGAAGGTACTGACGGAGTTCGTGAGCAACTGGCGGATCGGTGTCGTCGAGTCGCTTCAGGATGTCCGGCGTTCTCTCGAGCAGCAGTTGTCGGGTTGCGCTCCGCTGGCCTGCGCGACGAGCGAGCGCAGCGAGCTCGTCTGTCGAAGCCGTCGACGTATTCGACAGCCCTTGCAGCAGCCCGATCGTCTTCTGCAGGTCCCAGCCGAGCAGTTCCTCGCACGCGACCGCCAGCTCGTACAGGCCCACCGTGTGCGGTATGAACAGCGTGAAGTGCAGTTGCAGACACCGGGCATAAAAGACCTTCAGGTCCTCGAGGTGCAGAAACAGCGCCGCCTCGTCCAGGGCGGCGAGGTCCACTGCGGCGTACTCTCCGATCTCGCGCCGCAGACGAGACCGGTCTTCGGAGTCCCATTTGACCGGGATCGTCTCGAGCCATCCCCCACGAACCGCCACGTCGGCCGCCCGCAGCTTGCGGCGCATCGCGGGAACGACGCGAGCTAGAAGACCGAGCAGCCACCATGGTGGCGGGTTCTTTCCCCCGTCATCAGGTTCGATGTGGAGGTACGCTTCGTGGCCAATCACCCTGAGTTCCAAGCTATCGGGCAGCAACCCCCACGTCGCAATGGCATCGGCGAGGAACTGGTCCGCGCTGTGAAACATGAGACTGGCGGTAAATGGGGACAGCGGCTCGGCGAAGTGGGCCGCATCCTTCTGCCACGAGCCTTTCGGGACGTCGATGTCAGGGGCAATCGGCAGTGCCGTAATGGGCCGCGACTGCAGCAGCCAGAGCCGATCGCCCGCGACGGCCCACTCGACGTCCTGCGGCGCGCGGCGAGCCGCCTCGGCTTTCCGCGCGAGCGCGGCCACGCGCCGCGCGACCTCCGGCCCAATGGCCTTCTGCGGCTGCGCGATCACCCTTGCGCGCTCATGGGTGACGAGCCACTCGTCCGCATCGACGCCGCCGCTCACGAGCTGGTCTCCAAGACCTCGAGTGGCACTCACGCGCACCTCGTCGCGGTTGCCGGTGAGCGGATTGGCAGAGAAGGCGACACCGGACACCTCCGCCTCAACCATCCGCTGCACGAGAACCGCCATCGGGCGGGCCCCATAGCCGTAGCTCTCGACGCGTCCGTCATGTGCCGACGCCACGCAGGCCGCCGCGGCATGCAGTACGGCCTCGGTCCCCCGCACGTTCAGCAGCGTCTCGTATTGCCCGGCGAACGACGCGTCGGGCAGATCCTCCGCCAGACCGGATGATCGAACGGCCACCGGCCCATGGCCGAGTCGGGCGAGCGCGGCCGCGATGTCATCGCGCGTCGGCTGGACGCCGGCCGGAATCACGAAGCCGTCGGGGACCTCGAACCCGAGATTCCGCAACATGGCGAGCGTCGCCGCCTTGTGCCCGCAAACACCGGCGTCAATGGCGGCATCGAGTGCGAGAAGACTGGACATGGACGGGACCTCAACCTGGGCGACGTCGTGTCGCATTGGCGCCTCCTTGCGAGGAACGGGACGGCGTGGCGGTGCGCTTGGCGATGGCGGCATCGAGCAGTGTTCGGGTGGCCCAGGCGCTGGTTGCGGCCGCCTCTTCGGTGGACAGTCCGCACTGCTCGGTCAGCAGATGCCAGCCCATCGCCGAGACGAACATCCGAATGGCCGCGGTGACCTGCCGCGGCGTGAGGGACGTTGGGCCGGACTGCTCGCGTGCGATGAGCTTCTCGGCCATCAGCGAGCGATTGCGCCAGGCCCTCATCGGCCGGCGGTTCCCGATCATCAGCATCACGTACGCGCGGGCGTGGCGATCGCGCAGCGCCAGCATCCCATAGAGATCTTTGACGAGGATCTGGAGCGACGCCAGCGACCAGGTGGGCTCAGGCCTCCCGCTGCTCGCCCCCAACAACTCGTCCACGTAGTCCGAGAACGCGTCGCAGAGAGCCTCGCGCGTCGGGAAGTGGTTGTAGATGGTGCGGTGCGTCACCCCTGCCCGGTCAGCTACTGCCTGAACCGAAAAGCCGATCCCGTCTGTCTCCATGATCACGTCGACCATGGCCTCGAGGATTGCGAGCCGGGTCCGTTGGCGTGTGCCGACGCGGGCACTTGAGTTCATGAGTTATGAAATAAGTGCATAGACTATGCAGAAGGACCCTGGCCTGTCAAAGCCTTGACTTATACTAATGACCTAGTGTACTAGTTCATTAGTAATGTCCCTGGTCACCATCGACTCGGGCGACCCCACGCCGATATACGCGCAGCTGGAACGCGGGTTCCGTGCGGCGATCGCGACCACTCGTCTCCGCCCCGGCGACCAACTGCCCACGGTCCGACAGCTCGCGGTCGAGCTCCAGATCAACGCCAACACCGTCGCCCGTGTCTACGCCGAGCTTGAACGCGCAGGGGTGATTGAAACCAAGCGCGGCGTCGGCTCCTTCATTGCCGCGTCACCGGCCCAGGCCCACCCGCCACGCGAACGAGAACGCCGGCTGCGCGGCTTCGTGACGCGCGTGCTCGCCCAAGCCGACGCCGTCGGGTTCACCGTCGACGAGGTGATCGGAGCGCTTCGCGGGTATCAGCGACAAGGAGGATGAATGACCCCCGTCGTGTTCGGTCGTCGTTCGGACGATGCCGCGCGAAGAGACGCGCCGCTCAACGTCGTCGCAATCATGGTGCTGCTGGTCGTTCTTGCGCCCGGCGGGGTGGCGTTCGCCCTTACACGGAACCCATCCGCCCTGATTGCGACAGCGGTGCTCGGCTTCGTGCTGATGCAATCGCCCAAAATCGCGCAGCAATGGGAGCGTGCGGTCGTCCTGCGGCTGGGCCGGTTTGCCGGGTTGCGCGGCCCTGGGCTCTTCTGGATCGTCCCTTTCGTGGATCGCGTCTCGGCCTGGGTCGACCAACGGACGATCACCACCAGCTTTGCCGCCGAACAGACGTTGACATCGGACACCGTGCCGGTGAACGTCGACGCGGTGCTCTTCTGGCTTGTGCACGACGTGCAGAAAGCAGCCCTCGAGGTTCAGGACTACACCCAGGCGATCAGTTGGGCGGCCCAAACCGCGCTGCGTGACATCATTGGCCGAACCACATTGACCGAGCTGCTCCGTGGGCGCGAGCGCATCGAGACCGAGCTGCAGCACCTGATCGATCAGCGGTCAAACCCGTGGGGCGTGACGGTCTCCTCCGTCGAGATGCGTGACGTCGTCATTCCCGGCGCCCTGCAGGACGCCATGTCGCGGGAGGCGCAGGCGGCGCGCGAAAAGCAGGCGCGCATCATTCTGGGCCAAGCGGAACTGGAGATCGCCAATTCCTTCCAGGAGGCGGCCAAGGCGTACCGTGACAACCCGACCGCACTGCACCTGCGCGCCATGAACATGCTGTACGAAGGCCTGAAAGAAAAGGGCGCGCTCATGCTCATCCCGAGCAGCGCGGTGGAATCGATGGGAATGGGTGGACTCATGGGTGCAGCCGCTCTGCAGCAGCAGCGATTGACCGGCGGCGGTGCGACGGAAACCACGGGCTAGACTAGACGGTCAGTCGAAAGGAGGCAGCTCATGAATCGCGGATTACACGCGTGTCTAGTCTCACTCATGATGACTACCGTTCCCGGCGCGGTCTCTGCGCAGTCAGTCCCGTTACAGCGGGGCGTCAGTGTTCAGCTGCCCGTCACGAGCAATGCAGTCGCGGTGCCGAA
Source organism: uncultured Bifidobacteriaceae bacterium (assembly GCA_964497175.1). Taxonomy (GTDB): domain Bacteria; phylum Acidobacteriota; class Vicinamibacteria; order Vicinamibacterales; family CAVVIG01; genus CAZCEL01. The sequence goes on along the minus strand of CAZCEL010000106.1, from coordinate 8,212 downwards.
CGCGGACACACGAGACGCCCTGGTCGTGGCGCTGACTGCCGACGGCACCACGTATCTAAACGCCAATCGACTCTCAACGCCTGATCTCGCGGACAGGGTGAGGAGCCTTCTATCCACCAGGAAGGACAAGACGCTTTACATCAAAGCCGACGCTCGCGTTCCGTTTGCACGCGTCGTTGAGGTTATGGATGCGGTGCGGAAATCGGGCGTCGACGGTCTGACCTTCCTTACAGGGCAACAGGACGGGGCGGACCAAGGGAGCAGGCTCGTGGCGCCAAAAGGGCTGGAAATGCGGGTTATTGACCAAGGGCGCTAAGAACCAGCGGGATGCCCGATGCGCAGCACGGACCTTCCGGTTCATCGTATGCGGCCAGATATAGTCGGCTGACGGAAGGTAGAACGCGCCTCGCCACGCCGCTCGACTCCGGACGATGCGATCGGCGATGAGCCTGTGCGACAATCCCCAATCCGACGCCGATGACCGCAGGTTTAAACAGGCACATTCGACTCGCCTGACCGCAGGGCGGGGGGGCTCGCTCGCTCATGGCGAGCACGTTCGACTCGCCTGACGGCAGGGCTCGCTCATGGCGAGCAGGCCTGATTGGCCCGCAGAGGAGGCACAATGTGCAACCGAGTGACGATCCCTCTCGCCGCTCTCCTCGCCGCGCTGGCGATCGCCTGGGCTGGGCCGGTTCCGGTCGCCGGCCAGGGTCCGCCGTCCGGGACGAAACCCGGGGCCAAGCCCGCCACGAAATGGACGCCGCCGCGCACGCCCTGGGGCGATCCAGACCTGCAGGGCCAGTGGAACAGCCAGACGTCCACTCCCTTGCAGCGGCCGCTGCAGGGCCCGCTCGCCGATCGGGAGACAGTGTCGGAGGAGGAAGCCGAGACGATCGAAGAGACCAACCGGCAGAGCTTCGATCGGCCTCCGACTTCCGGTGATCCCGGCACGTACAACGCCTTCTGGCGCGACAGCGGCAAGTCGCTGACACGAACGTCGCTCATCGTCGATCCGCCCGACGGCAGAATCCCACCGTTCACTCCTGAGGCGCAGCGCAGGCTCGCCGCCGAACGCGCTGAACGCAGCAGACGCGGGCCGGCCGATTCTCCCGACACCTACGAAGATCTCACCGTCTGGACGCGGTGCATCTCCCGCGGGTGGAACGGCATCGGCAGTTGGTACAGCAGCAACTACCAGATCTTCCAGTCGCCGGGCTACGTGGTGGTGCTTCAGGAACTGATCCACGAGGCGCGAATCATCCCTACCTCCGACCGCCCCCATCTTCCCGATCACGTGCGCCAGTGGATGGGCGATTCGCGCGGCCGCTGGGACGGCAACACGCTCATCGTGGACACCACGAATTTCGACGCGCGCACCAACTTCCAGGGATCCCGCGACACACTGCATCTCATCGAGCGCTTCACGCGAGTCGACGAGAACACCATCGATTACCAGTTCACGATCGACGACCCGAAGACCTTCACGCGGCCATGGACCGTTTCAAAGCCGATGAGACGCGTCGCCGGGCGGGTCTCGCTGTTCGAGTACGCCTGCCACGAGGGCAACTACGCGATGTACGGGATTCTGGCTGGCGCCCGCACGAAGGACACCCGCTAAACGGTTGCGGGTGAAGGTGGCGAAGACCCAGCCGGGGGGTGAAGCGGCTCGATTCCGCCGCAGAGCGGGGACCCGTTCTATGCCGCCGACGGGCCGCCGGTGGACGCTCGCCGGCCTGCCAGGTCGACCGGAACTGCTTGACCAGCGGCAAGATCAGGCCCGCTGGGCTGTCTCACCAGTCGGTGCCGAAAAGCGTTGACACCAACCCCGTCCGAGTGGTCCCATAGGGGGCCAGTGTGTGGCGTCGCGGGCGAAACGCGGCGCCTTGCAAGAGTTGAGAACATAGCCATCGAGAGGAGCCAGTCGATGACGCGCACTTACGCTCCGGTTCTGCGGGCCGCCAAGTTCGGCGCCCTGGCCTTGGCCATCGTTGCCCTGGTCGTTGCGGCCTTGCCCGTACGAACGTCCGCGGCCGGCCAGGCCGCGAGCACGGTCACCTTCACTAAGGACATCGCCCCCATCCTCCAGAAGAGCTGCCAGGGTTGCCATCGTCCCGGCTCGGTGGCGCCGATGTCGCTCATGACTTACGAGGAGGTTCGTCCGTGGGCGAGGAGCATCAAGCAGCGCACGGCGCTCCGCCACAAGATGGGCGTCATGCCGCCGTGGTTCATTGACAAGAGCGTGGGCATCCAGGACTACAAGGACGACTTCTCGCTGAGCGAGGAGCAGATCGTGGCCATCGGCAAGTGGGTCGACGCTGGCGCGCCGCGCGGGAACCCGGCGGACCTGCCGGCGGCCCGGGTGTTCGGAGCGGCCGATGAGTGGCACCTCGGGACGCCGGACCTCGTCGTGGATTCACAGCCCGTGACGATGAAGGCGAATGCCCCAGACTGGTGGGGCGCGCTGCCCGCGGTGCCGACCGGCTTGACCGAGGATCGGTATGTCGCGGCGGTGGAGTTCAAGGAGATCAGCTCCATCAAGGGTGGGACGGGCGGTCGGTTCATCTTCCACCACGCCATCCACTCGATGACCAACGAGAAGGGCATTCCGACGACCACCATCGGCAGTCCTCACGAGGTCGGTCGCAACGCGGAGTTCTTCGAGGCCGAGGCCGGCCGGTTGATCAAGGCCGGTTCCGGGCTGGCATGGCCGTCGATTCACATGCATGCGAACCCCGAGGACACGACGGCCCATCTGCGGACCGCCTTCAAGTTCCACCCGCGCGGGTACAAGCCCGAGCGGCAGCTCGGGTTCCTCACCTTCGGAAGCGGCGAGCTCGACCTTCGGGCGAACACGCCCGGGCAGGAAGTGCACTTCTACACGACACTTCAGCAGCACACGAAGTTCACGACCTTCGAGCCGCACATGCATGCGGCCGGCGTCAGAATGTGCATGGAAGCGATCTGGGGCGGCAGGACCGAGACCTTGAGCTGTGCCGGCTACGACCACAACTGGGTGCGGGTCTACAAGTACGCGGACGATGCCGCGCCGCTCCTGCCGAAGGGGACGCTCATCCACGTCGTCGGCTACTTCGACACGACCTCGAACAACAGGAACGTGATCGATCCGAGGAACTGGGGCGGGCTGGGACACCGCTCGATCGACAACATGGCGATCATGATTTCGCCGGTGATCAACCTGACGGACGAGCAGTTCAAAGAGGAGATCACGGCTCGCCGGAAGAAGCTCAACCTGGCGAAGGGGCAGTCGGTGCTTGGTTGCCCGCTGTGCGGCTTCGATGAGCTGCCGCCGCTCGGCCCGCCGGCGCGGCCCGCCCAGGCCCAGGGGCAGAACTGAGCCCGCATCCGTTCAGAATTGGCGATGGGGTTCGCCTCGAGCCGAACCGTCCCACTGGACGAGAGGCTGCGCGGAATCCGGAAACTCGGTCTCTGCTGAGTCCCACGTGCGTCCGGGAGGCGCCCGCGCTGCGCAACAGGTGTCGAATCCCACCATGGTGACGAAGATGAAAGCAAAGCGTTGCTCCCGTCTGTTTCTGCGTATGTGCGCGGTCGTCGGCGCCGGCGTCGCGCTCGCCAGCGTGTTGTCTACGCACACCGCCGCCCAGTCGCCCGCTCGCGGTCAGAACGTGGCGCCGGTGTACGAAGGTTTCTACAGAAACGCGGACGGGTCGTTCGACCTGATGTTCGGATACTACAACCGGAACTGGGAGGAACACATCGACGTGCCCGTCGGTGCGGGCAACACCGTCGAACCGGGAGGACCGGATCAGGGTCAACCGGCGTTCTTTTTCCCGCGACGGAACCAGTTCGTCTTCAAGGTGAGGGTCCCTGCCAACTTTGGCAACAAAGAGGTGGTCTGGACGCTGACGAGCAACGGTGTCACAGAAAGAGCCTACGGCACGCTGAAGGGACCGTACGCGGTGGACGACACCGTGATGATGGCCAACTTCGGGGCGGGCGGGCAGACCGGTTACATGCCCGACATGGTCGGGAACCAGCCGCCGAAGCTGACCATCGAGAACGCGAAGACGGTCTCGGCGAAAGTCGGCGCGCCGGTCACGTTGAATGCCGTCGCCACCGACGACGGCAAGCCCAATCCCCGCCCGCTGCCCGCGTTCTTCGTGGGTCAGAGCGCTTTCGTGCCCAACTCCGCCACTGGTCTCCGCCTCTCGTGGTTCAAGTATCGGGGACCGGGCAAGGTCGAGTTCGACCCGCCGCAGACCAAGGTCTGGGAGGATCGCAGAGACGGCGGCAATTCTCCGTGGTCGGCCGGATGGAAAACGCCGCCTGCTCCGCCCGAGAACAGATGGACCGCGCGGGCGACGTTCAGCGAACCCGGCACCTACGTGGTCCGGGCACTCGCGCACGACGGCGGCCTGATTGACTACGGCGACGTCACTGTGACAGTGACCCGGTAAGCCCCTGTCGACATAGCGGTCTGCGATCAGCCTTCAGCTGTCGGCGGTCAGCAGCGGTGAACGTACGCGGATCGCCGCCGCACACGGCGCGTCACGCCTCGCGCACCCACCTGACGAGCGTCCGGAAGCTGGGCGGCTTGCCGTGCACGAGGAGTCCGATCTTGAAGACCTTGGCGGCGAACCAGGCGGCAGCCATCGCCGACAGCACGCCGATGGCCACCGTCAACCAGACCTGCCACGCCGGGGGCGGACTGTTCGACGCCAGCCGCGTCATCATCGCGAAGGTATTCACCGGCGGAAGGAAGCTCAGCACGACACTCAGGGGCGCGTTCGGGTTGCGCGCGATGACCGGGCCGAACATCCAGGGCAGGATCAGGACCAGCAGCACCGGGGTCATCAGCGCCTGCGCCTCGCGCATGTCGTTGACGGCGGCGCCCACGGCGCCGAAGACGGCGGCAAAGACCAGATAGGAAATCAGGAAGAAGATCAGCAGGTACAGCACCAGCATGGGGTCGAGCAGGCCGATCAGGGCAAACGACAGCAGCAGAAACAGCCCGGCGGCCACGTAGAGCGCCAGCACCAGCATGCTGACGGCCATCTCGCCGAGTATCTTGCCCGCCATCAGCTCGAGCGGGGAGACCGCTGACAGCAGCACCTCGACGACGCGGCTCGATTTCTCCTCGATGGTCGACGTCATCAGCGTCTGACCGCCAATCATGATGCCGAAGACCAGCAGCCCGGCGAAGACAAACGGCAGCGCCCGGTTGAATCCCACATTGGTCTGCCGCTCGTCGCCCAGCGTCACGGTCACCGACGCGGGCCGGGGCACGCGCATCACGGCCTCCACCTGACGACGGTCCAGATTGCGGGCGCGGATCCGGGTGGCGAGCACCGCCTCGCGAAAGCTTTCGTAGACGGTGGTCTCGACCTGCTCGTCGAGGTTGACCGGCACGTACAGATCGTAGGTGCCGTACTCGGAACCGACGTCGGCCGGCGAGACGGCGGTCGGGTGCACGACGAGCAGCGCCAGGCGGCGCGGTCCCTCCGCGGGCGCGGTCAGCCAGGCCTTCTCCTGCTGGACGTCGGAGGTTGGCGGCCGCTCGAGAATCTCGAGGGCCGGGGCATCGCCGAGCATCCGATCGATGGCAGGGTTCGACGTGCCGGCCACGCTGCGGAGGGCCGACGGCGCATTCGCAAGCGCCCTGACCCTGGTCTCGCTCTGACGGCGGGCAATCGCCGCCGGCTCGAGCGCCACACGAAGCTCGGCCGCTACCAGACCGGTGGGATCGATGACGGCGACCTGGCCGTGGATCTGGACGCGGCCTGCGGTCATGAGCCGTGGTCCCAGGAACGCAAACAGCGTGGCAATGAGCGGCATCACCAGCAGGCCGATGACAAACCCCCGATTGGACACCGCGCCCATGAACTCGCGGACCGCGATGAGCCCCACCTTTCTCATGCCGGCGCCCCCTCTGCCTCGGTCGCGAGCGTGGCACGCAGGCGTGCGGCCTCACCGAGCCGCTGCCCGCCGGTCACGATCCCGATGAAGATGTCCTCGAGCCGCAGGCGCGCCAGCTCGACCCTGGCCGCCGGCACCGCGCGGGCGACCTGGGCAATCAGCGCGGCCGGATCGGTGCCCGCCGCGAGCGCGATCCGGTAGGCGCCCTCAGCGGCCTCGATGCCCACGACACCGGGAAGCGTGGACACGGGCGTGAGATCGGCATCGGGGTCCATCGGCTCGAACAGCACGGTCCGCGAATCGAACTGCCGTCGCAGGCCCGCCACCGGCTCATCGAGCACCTTCCGCCCCTGGTGAAGCATCACGACGTGCTGGCAGATCTGCTCGGCGTGCGCCATGATGTGCGTCGACAGAAGAATCGTGGCGCCCCGGCGATGCTCCTCCAGCACGTGATCGCGAAGCACGCGGACGCTCACCGGATCGAGCCCGCTGAATGGCTCGTCGAGGATGAGCAGATCGGGCGCATGGATGACGGCCGCCACGAACTGAATCCGCTGCAGCATCCCCTTCGACAGGTCTTCGCAGCGCTTGCGTTCCACCTCTGGCAGACCGACGCGGGCCAGGAGCGCCGGCACACGGTCCCGAGCTTCCTCCTGGGTCAAGCCCTTGAGACGCGCCATGAACGTCAGGAAGGCGAGGACCTTCATCTTCCGGTACACGCCGCGTTCCTCCGGCAGGTACCCGATCCGATCCTTGGCCTCGAGCGCCGAGGGTCGGCCGAGCACCGTCAGCTCCCCCGCGTCCGGAAACAGCAGCGACATGATCATCCGGATGCAGGTGGTCTTCCCGGCGCCGTTCGGTCCAATGACGCCGTAGAGCGCGCCGCGCGGGACGATGAGGCTCAGGTCGTCCACGGCCGTGGTCGTGCCGAACACTTTTCTGACCTGTCGCAACTCGAGCGCAGGTGCCATGATCCTCCTCTCAGCTGGCGTTATACCACGGTGGGCCGGGCGGCCAGGCCCGGATGTCGAACGGTCCTCCGGGGGTGGAGTCGCCGTGTTGAGGGGTGTCTCCGGGTTTACAATCCGCGCTGAGGACTGCGTGCCTGACATGAAGCTGCTGACGGTCGTAGCCATCGGATGCGCCGCTGCGCTCGGTGCTACGGCCCGGACGCAGACCTCTGGAGGCGAGCGCCAGAGGCCGGCGCCGCGCTTCAAGCCGCACGAGATCGTGACGGTCGTCATTCCCGCGACCGCACCGTGGACCGACACCGGCATCCGCCTGCGTGAGGGCGACCTCGTCGAGATAGCGGCCCGGGGGCGCGTGAGGTTCGACGAGTCGACCTCGGCCAGCGCGACGCCGAAGGGTTCAGGACGGCGTGGGGGCCGCTGCACGCTGGTGGTGGCCGACGCGGCCGCCCAGAGCCTGGTCGGCAACGTCGCCTCGGCCGTCACGTTTGACGGGCGCGGATTCGAGGTCGGTTCCGCCTGGAAGGGCTCCGTGCCGATTCCCGGCAGCACGGCGCGGGAAGGGCGTCTGCTCCTCGGGTTCAACGACGAGGGCATGCTGTGCGATCGAAGCGGATACGATGCGTGGGAGTTCGGCGCGAACAACTCGGGCTGGTTTACGGCGGAGATTGCGATCACGCGCGCGCGTTAGAGTTCTCGTGGAGAAGAGGTCATCGATGCGCAGAAGAATCCTCCAGTGCGGAGTCGTGGCCTTCGCCGCAGCCTTGACGCTGACCACCGCGCCTTCCCGTGCGCAGGTCGTGCAGGGTGAGTGGCGCGCCTACGCGGCCGACAAGGCCTCGACCAAGTACTCGCCGCTCGATCAGATCAACCGCGAGACGGTGAAGAACCTCCGCGTCGTCTGGCGGCAGTCGGCGACTCCGCTCGAACTGCGCCGCCCGGGCCGCGACCCTTCCATCCCCGTGAACTATCCACACACACCGCTGATGGTCGGCGGGCTGTTATACATGAACACGGGGTTTGGCACGGTCGCCGCTCTGGATCCCGTCACCGGCAAGGTGGCGTGGTTCGACGCGCCTCCCGATCCCGACGAGCGCGGCACGCCCAATCGCGGCCTCGCGTACTGGACCGACGGCCGCGACGAGCGCGTCATCACGATCGTCGGCCGCTACCTGGTCGCGCTACATGCGAAGACCGGCGCGAGGTACCCCGGCTTCGGCGAGGGCGGTCGCGTGGATCTGTCCAGAGGGATGAGGCGCTCGACCGGCGGCTACCGCTCGAGCAGTCCGCCGCTCGTTGTGCGCGACGTGGTCATCGTCGGCGGCCTCCCGGGCGCGGCCATCGACATC
>CAZCEL010000105.1:0-12261 GCA_964497175.1 uncultured Bifidobacteriaceae bacterium | reverse complement strand
GGGGCGGTATCGTCTAGGGGTCAGGACACGTGGTTCTCAGCCACGGGACCGGGGTTCGAATCCCCGTACCGCTACCAGGCTTCCCGACGCGCAGCCGCCAGATTGACCGGCTCGCCCCGCCGCGACGCAAACCATCGAAACTGAACAGCGATGCCGAAGCCGTCTCACGAGCCGAGTCCGACCCTTGCCGGCGAGCTGCCGCGCCGCGCGGTCATTGCCAGCATGATCGGCATCGCCGCGGCGATGTTGATGGCGGCGCTCGATGCCACCATCGTCGGGACGGCCATGCCGCGCGTCATCACCGATCTCCACGGGTTCGAGCAGTACGCGGCGGTGACGACGGTGTACTTGCTGGCATCGACGGTCGTGCTGCCCCTGGCTGGCAAGCTCTCCGATCTGTACGGGCGCAAGCCATTCCTCCTCGCGGGCGTCGCCGTGTTCGCCGTCGCCAGCGCGCTCTGCGGAGCCGCCCAGAGCATGACGCAGTTGATCGTCTTCCGCGGGCTCCAGGGCATCGGCGGTGGGCTCTCCCAGGGCATGGCGTTCACCACCATCGCCGATCTCTTTCCACCGGCGCGGCGCGGGCGGATCAGCGGCCTCATGGGTTCGATCTTCGGTCTGGCGAGCGTGGTCGGCCCCGCCGTCGGCGGCTTCCTGACCGACGGCCCGGGCTGGCGCTGGTGCTTCTACGTCAACATCCCGGTCGGCATCGCCGCGTTCATCGTGCTGCTCATCGAGTTCCCGCGGCATACCGCGCACCCCGAGCAGCGCCGGATCATCGACTGGCTGGGCGCGCTCACCCTGGTGCTTGGGATCGTGCCGACGCTGCTGGCGCTCTCGTGGGGCGGGAGCAGCTACCCCTGGAGCAGCCCGATGATTCTGGGGCTGCTCGCGGCCGGCGGATCGATGACCGTGGCGTTCCTGGTCGTGGAGACTCGGGCGAGGGAGCCGATCATCCCTCCCTCGCTGTTCCGGCACCGGGTCGTCTGGACGTCGGCCGTGGCCGCGACAGGCATCTCGATCGGCATGTTCGGGACGACGCTGTTCATTCCGCTGTTCATCCAGGCGATCATTGGTTCGAGCGCGACCCAGAGCGGCGCGGTGCTGACGCCAATGATGCTCGCGCTCATCGCGGCCAGCATCGTCTCGGGCCAGCTGATCGCGCGCATGGGCAGGTACAAGGCGATTGCCGTGGTCGGGATGGCGACGACGGTGATCGGGTGCGCCCTGCTGACGCTGATGAGCAGGTCGACTTCCTACGCGACCGTCGTCGGCAACATGATGGTGATGGGGATCGGTCTCGGCATCACGATGCCCGTCTTCACGCTCGCCGTGCAGAACGCCGTCGATCCACGGCTGGTGGGGGTGGCGACGTCCTCGATTCAATTCCTGCGGACCATGGGCGGATCGCTCGGCGCGGCGATCTTCGGCGCCGTGCTGGCGAACCGCTTCGGCCCCGCGCTCGGCGCGGCGATGCCGGCTGACGCGGCGCGGACGGTTCCGCCCGCGGTCCTGGCCGCGTTCTCGACCCCGCAGGCCCTGATGAACCCGGCGATCACGGCCCGGCTGGCCTCCGGGACCGAGTCGACGGTGCTGGCGCCGATCGTCGCCGCGGTGCGGCTGGCACTCGCCCGGTCGCTGCACGAGGTGTTTCTTGCGGGAACGCTGGTCGTCGGCGTGAGCGCGATCGTGACGCTCATGATGGTGGACATTCCACTCCGGACGACCAACCGCCAGCGGTCGGTTGCAGACGACGAGGTCACCGTCGAGCCCGTGGTGATCGGGAGCTGACGGCTACTTGATCTCCTTGAGTGCCAGCACGAAATCGCCAACCGGCAGCCCCGCCTGAATCTTTACCGGCAGACGTCGCGGATCGGTCGAGTACCAGACGACGATGTCGCGACCGACCGGCTGCTTGGCGGGATCGACGATGCTGACCTTGAGGCTGGTGGCGTCGAATTCGCCCGCGGCCACCTTGACGCGTTCCACCGCGGCCGCCTCCACATCCACGGCGTACAGCATCCCCTCGTCGACCACCGGGACTGTCACGCGTTCGCCGGGCGCGAACGTGCGTGCACGCAGCGCGTACAGCGTGGCGAGGCCATCCTGCGCGTGGGGAGGCATCGCGAAATCGCTGCGGGTCGCCGGGTCGGTCGCGATCTCGAAGAAGGCGCGACGGGCCGTGCGATCGAACCTCGTCGCTGTCTGCCGGCGCCGGCTCCCCTCCTCGCTGTACAGCGAGCTCCGGTGGGTGAGGAGCGTGAAGCTGTCGAGCGAAGAGTTCATCCTGTAATACAGCTGATACAGCCGGGCGAGAATCGGGAGCGGCCGGCCTTCGGCGACGATGGCGTAGGCCGCCGAGTTGGAGGATGGCTCCTTCGCGACCACGGTGCTCGTGGCTGTTCCGGCGATCAGGTACTGGGACCAGGAGACGTTGTAGGTCAGCGATTCGCCGACACGGAATGGCACGGCGACTTCCCGCCGCGCCGGCACGCGGCTGCGCGGCGCGTCACGGGCCGGCTGCCGAGGCGGAGCCGGTCGCGCCTGCTCGGCGGTGATCCGGGCGGGATCGGCGCCGCGAGGAACCGGCGGGGCGCCGGCGTCGCCGCGGGCCGCCAGAAGTGCGAGCCCGAGGGCGACAACGGCCGCGGGAGGCCATCGCATGTTGATAGTCTAAACTAACCGTGGACCGGTGGAAGCCATCCCGCAAGGAAGCCGCGTCCAGTGTCGGTTCCCTTGCGTATGAATGAGACCTCGGCTGCCTCAGTGTCGGCGCTGGCGCCGCTCGGCATTCCAGGGTACACGTTCGCCGATCTGCACGATCCGGATCGCCTGGCGTCGCTGTACGGGCGCTTCTGCGAGGACGTCGAGGCGTCCGATCCGTCGGTCTGGCGCGACTGGGATGCCTATCGGCGTCGGCCCGACGTGCCGCCATCGGCGATCGAGCTGTCGAGGCTGCTCGTCGCCATGGCCGCCCACATCAGCCGCTTCCTCACGCGGCTGTTTGACGTCGAGTCCGACGCGAGCGCGCTCGCCAGTGCGACACGCGCCGAGGACGACCTGTTCCGCTTCAAGGTGGAGTTCGTGCGGCGCAGGGTCCTGCCCGCTGTCAAGGCTGGGGCGATTGCGCGGTCGGAAGCCGATGAGATCGCGATTGGGCGGCTGATCAGGCAGGTGAAGGGGTTCGACGGCTTCGAGGGCTTTGACGCGTTCGAACGGAACCCCTCGAGCCGGCTGCGAGCGACTTCAGCCCTGGAGCTCGCCCTCGCCCAATCCGGCTGCGCCCTTCTGGATCGCGAGAAGGCCGATACAGGCGCGGTGGCCGGGGAGATCGAGGCGCTGAAGCGTTGGTGTGCTTCACGGCTTCACCATCCCTCTTACCGCGACTGGGTGATCTTCCGGCTGCCGGAGAAGGTCGACTACTGGCATCTCGTCGAGGTGCAGCGGCCCGACGTGCGCCGGCCGGAATCAATGTTCGGCCCGGACCGCCGTCTCCGGCGGCGCGACGGATTCAAGCTGACCGATCCCCGCATGCGCACTCGGGACGTGCTCAGCGAGATCGACTACTGCGTGCTGTGCCACGAGCGCGACAAGGACTCGTGCTCGAAGGGCCTTTTCGAGAAGGACGGACGCACCTCGGTCAATCCGCTGGGCATCGATCTGAGCGGCTGCCCCCTCGACGAGAAGATCTCGGAAATGCACCTGCTGCGACAGGCTGGCGATGCGCTCGGCGCGCTGGCCCTGGTGATGCTCGACAACCCGATGTGCCCTGGCACCGGCCACCGCATCTGCAACGACTGCATGAAGTCGTGCATCTACCAGAAGCAGGATCCGGTCAACATTCCGCAGATCGAAACCGCTGTGCTGACCGACGTCCTGAAGCTCCCATGGGGTGTGGAGATCTTCGGGCTGCTCACGCGCTGGAATCCACTGAACGTCCGCCGGCCCCACGCGCTGCCACACAACGGAAAGACGGTGCTGGTGGTCGGCCTGGGGCCGGCCGGATACACGCTGGCCCACTACCTGGTCAACGAGGGCTTTGGCGTCGTCGGCATCGACGGGTTGAAGATCGAACCGCTGCCCAAGGAGCTGGTCGGGACCGAGGGCGACGCGCCATGCCCGGTTCGAGACTGGAGCGACATCTACCGGCAGCTCGACGATCGGATTCTCGAAGGCTTTGGCGGTGTGTCCGAGTATGGCATCACGGTCCGCTGGGACAAGAACTTCCTGACGCTGCTGCACCTGACCCTGGCGCGGCGCCGCGGCCTCCGGATGTACGGCGGCGTCCGGTTCGGAGGCACGCTGCCACTGGTGGACGCGTGGACGTACGGATTCGATCACGTTGCCATCGCCGCCGGCGCCGGCCGGCCGACGATCATCGACATGAAGAACAACCTCGCGCGCGGCATCCGAAAAGCCAGCGACTTCCTGATGGCGCTGCAGCTGACGGGCGCCTTCAAGCGCGAGGCACTCCCCAATCTTCAGGTCCGCCTGCCGGCGATCGTGATTGGCGGCGGGCTGACGGCGATCGATACGGCCACCGAACTGATGGCGTATTACCCGGTGCAGGTCGAAAAGATTCTGCATCAGTACGAGACCCTCTCGGCCGAGAAGGGGGAAGCCCAGGTTCGTGCCTGCTACGACGAGGAAGAGCTCGAGATCCTCGACGAATACTGCCGGCACGGGCGGGCCATCCGAGACGAAAGGTCGCGCGCCGGCCGCGCCGGCGAGGCGCCGGATTTCGTCCCGCTCGTCCGGTCGTGGGGCGGCGTGACGATCGCCTATCGCAAGCGTCTGGTGGACTCACCCGCGTATCGTCTGAATCACGAAGAGGTCATCAAGGCGCTCGAGGAAGGCGTCGCGTTTGATGAGGGCCTCAACCCGCTCGAAGCGGTGACCGGCGAGCAGGGAACAGTAAGGGCCGTGCTGTTCAAGCGCGACGGCGACGCGGCGACGCTCGAACTGCCGGCGCGAACGGTGCTGGTCGCGGCCGGCACGACACCGAACATCACATCCGAGAAGGAAGCGCCCGGCACCTTCCAGCTCGACGCCAGGAGAAAGTTCTTCCAGCCCCATCGCGCAGAGAGAAACGGCGACGGCACGTTTCAGCTGGTGCCGGATGCCGACGGATTCTTCACCTCGTATGACGACGAGGGACGGCTCGTCACGTATTACGGCGACAATCATCCACAGTACGCGGGCAACGTGGTGAAGGCGATGGCATCCGCCAAGCGGGGGTACGCGAAGATCACGGCGCTCTTTGCCGACGAGTTGGCCGGGCTCGATCCCGCTCACCAGAGGTCGCGCGATCACGCGTGGAGCCGGCTCCTCGCGCGTCTTGACGAGGACTTGACGGCCAGGGTCGAGGATGTCGTCCGCCTGACGCCGACGATCGTCGAGGTCATCGTCAAGGCACCGGCAGCGGCCAGGCACTTCCGCCCCGGGCAGTTCTATCGACTGCAGAACTACGAGACCTTCGCCCGCCGCGTACGCGCCGACCATGGACGGGCAGTCCCGCTCCTGATGGAGGGGATCGCGCTGACCGGCGCATGGGTCGACAAGGAGAAGGGTCTGCTCTCGCTCATCGCGCTCGAGCTCGGAGTGTCGAGCCGGCTGGTGGCCTACCTGCAGAAGGGCGAGCGCGTGGTCGTGATGGGCCCGACCGGCGCGCCCACCGAGATTCCCGAGCATCAGAACGTGGTGCTGCTCGGTGGCGGGCTGGGGAACGCCGTGCTCTTCTCGATCGCGAAGGCGATGCGGGAGCGCGGCAACCGGGTGATCTACTTCGCCGGTTACAAGCGGGGCGAGGACCTGTTCAAGCGCGAGGAGATCGAGGCGGGCACCGACCAGGTCATCTGGAGCACCGATGGCGGCGACGCGATCCTGCCGCAGCGGGCAGGGGACGCCCACTTTCGCGGAAACATCGTGCAGGCGATGCTCGCGTATCAGTCGGGCGAGCTCGGTCCGCGGCTGGTGCCGCTCGAGGCCGCGGACCGTATCATCGCCATCGGCTCGGACCGCATGATGGCGGCGGTCAAAGCGGCCAGGCACGGCGTCCTCGCGCCCCACCTCAAACCGGATCACGTGGGGATCGCCAGCATCAACTCGCCCATGCAGTGCATGATGAAAGAGGTTTGCGCGCAGTGCCTGCAGAAGCACGTCGATCCTGCGACGGGACGCGAGACCATCATCTTCTCGTGCTTCAACCAGGATCAGGACATGGATCGCGTCGACTTTCCCAACCTCGCGGCGAGACTCCGCCAGAATACGGTGCAGGAGAAACTGTCGAACCTCTGGCTGGACTACCTGCTGACGCACGATCCCCAGATGCACATCTGACTGGCGCACGAGCTCGGCAGCGACGTGAACGTGTACGAACCGTCGCGCGTTCTCGCAGGCCGAAATTGCAATTGACAGCCTCTCCTTTTTCCATCATCGTGTTGGCCGTCCCCGAGAGTTCACGCTCGAGAGAGGCGAATTGCCCTCACCTTCGCCTGACCGTCCGGGTCTTCAGCCCCTCGCGGGTCAGCTCGTCGTCTTCACCGGAAAACTGAGCTCGCTTGGCCGCCGTGATGCACGGGCGCTCGTCGCCCGGCTCGGCGGCGCGAGCGCAGACGAGGTCAACCTGAAGACGACCATGCTCGTGGTGGGCTCCGAGGGCGCCGGTGCCGACCTGACCGGTGGCGGGCCTGACGAGGGCCGCCACCCATCGGAGTGGCGAACCACCGGTGGGGCCTGTCCGGGCGCGGAGGCGGTACATGACCCGTCGAGCCGGGTGGCCGGAACAGGAGAGGGGACCGAAGAGCGAGGGAAGAGCAACAAGCTGCGGCGCGCCGAAGAGTTGAACGCCGAGCGCCCGGGCTCCATCGAGATCGTCAGCGAGGACGAGTTCTGCCGCCTCGCGGGCCTTCCCACCACGGACGCGCTCAAGCGCCAGTACTTCGCGTTGCGCGACTTGATGGCACGCTATCGATCGCTCCGCGAGGACCACGTCCGCTATCTCATCAAGTGCGGCATCGTCGGCCCGGCGCTCCGCACCAACGCAGACGTGTTCTTCGAGTTCGGCGCCGTGGCCGTCATCAGGAAGGCCAACGGTCAGCTGGAGCAGGGCATATCGTTTCGGCACGTCGTGCGATCGCTGCTGGCCCAGGGGCACGGACAGCTCGCCTTCGACTTCCGCCTCGATGCGGCGCCCGCACGGGTGGTCACGCTGCGCCGGGAGACGTCGCCGGAGCCGGAGCCCGCGACGAGAGCCGTGGGGTCGCTGTCAGACAGACGGCGCGCCGAGGATTACTTTCGCGCGGGCTCAGCGCTCGACGATGGGGATCAGGCGAAGGTGGAGGCGGCCGCGGCTGCCTACAGAAAAGCGCTGGAGTTCGATCCGCATCTGGCGGCCGCCCTCATCAACCTCGCCAACATTCACTACAGCCACGACGAGCTGGTCGAGGCCCAGGCTCTCTACGAGCGCGCGATCGCGTTGGAGCCGGATTTCTTCGAAGCGCACTTCAACCTGGGGAACATCTATCACGATCTCGGGCGGTTCGCCGAGGCGCACACGTGCTATCTGGAGGCGCTCCGGCTGAATCCTTGCTATGCAGACACACACTTCTATCTGGCGGTGACGCTCGAGAAGCGGGGGCAATCCCAGCAGGCCCGCCCCCACTGGCGCGCCTATCAGCAGCTCGCGCCGCAGGGCGAGTGGGTGGAGTTGGCGAGAGAATTTTCCGAGTAGGCAGCCGCGCAGCCGCATGACCGTCCGGCCGGATGTCGGCTGAGGGTCAGTAGTGATAGTCCTCGGGATTCCGCTTCTTCGGCGTGCGGCGCAGCTTGTAGAACGCGCAGTCGGGACACCAGGCTTCCGGATTGAAGCTGATGCCCGCGATGGGCAGGACGTCGCGGTGTCCGCAGCACTCGGGGCCATCTTCCGGGGGCCGCCGCCAACGGCACGACTTGAACTTCAACACGGCCGGCGAGAGGCCGTTGCTGTCGGCGGTGGGCTGGGCAGGCGGCCGATCGGGCGCGGGAGAGAACGTATCCGACATTTCCGATCTCATTCTATGCGAACGCCGACGGACTTTTCCAGGCTGGCGAGTGCGCCGCGCTCGTCAGGTGCAATCAAGGTAATCGCCTGGCCCGCTTCGTTCGACCGTCCGGTGCGCCCGACCCGGTGCACGTAGGTGTCCGCGCAGTCGGGCAGCTCGTAGTTGATCACGGTGTGAATGCCGTCGATATCGAGGCCCCGCGCCGCGATGTCGGTGGCCACGAGCACGGTGTATCGTCCGCTGCGAAATCCCTCGACGGCAATTCGACGCTGGTCCTGCGTGCGATCGGCGTGCAGCGCCGCGCACCTGATCCCGGCCGCCGCCAGTTGCCGCGCGAGACGCTCGGCTCCGATCTTCGTCCGCGAGAATACCAGCACCGGGCCCTCGGGCCGGCGCAGCGTGGCGATCAGCCAGTCGAGCTTCTTCGATCCGGCCACGACCTCGGCACGGTGCGCAATCGTCTGCGGCGGCTTGCTGCGGTGTCCCACCTGCACGAACCTGGGGTCGCGCACGATCTCGACCGCCAGGCGCACCACCTCATCGGGCATCGTCGCCGAGAACAGCAGCGTCTGGCGCGCGGTCGGGATGGTGCCGATGATGCGCCGGACATCGGGCCAGAATCCCATGTCCATCATCCGGTCGGCCTCGTCCAGCACGAGCAGCTCGATGGCGCTGAGGTTGGCGTTCTGCTGCCGCATGTGGTCCATGAGGCGGCCGGGCGTGGCAACGATGATGTCCACGCCGGCCTTGAGCGCCCGTTCCTGCGGCCCCATCTCGACGCCGCCGTAGACGGCCGCGCTCGTGATCGCTGTATGGTACGCGAGCCCGTGAATTTCGTCCTCGACCTGCACGGCCAGCTCCCGTGTCGGGGCCAGCACCAGCATCCGGGAAGCGCCATCGGCGCGCTCGTCAGGCGTCGCACGCTCGAGCACGCCGGCCTCCGGCATGCCGGCTCCATGGGTCAGCAGACGCTGGAGCATCGGAAGAACGAAGGCCACCGTCTTGCCCGTGCCTGTCTCGGCGCACGCAATCAGGTCGTGTCCCTGCAGCGCAAGCGGAATCACGGCGCTTTGAATGGGCCGGGTCTCGACGAAGCCCAGGTCGCGGACGCCCTCGAGCAGGCGAGGATCGAGCCCGAGCTCTGAAAACGCCACCGGCGCCGTGTCGCACGGCGTAGGCTCGAGGGCCGGCGCGAGGGAGTGCGTGGGCGCTGTGGGGCGGAAGGAGTGACGAGGACCCTTCCGCGACGGCCGCCGCCGGCCTCCTCGCTTGTGATGACGTTCGGCTGTGTTGAAGCTCAAAATGAAATTACTTGGCGCGGAAGGTGATGATGCCGCGGACCGGATCGTACGGCGAGACGCCAACGGTGACCCGATCGCCGGGGACCACCTTGATGCGGAAGCGGCGCATGCGGCCGCTGAGCTGGGCGAGGACCTCATGTCCGGCGTCGCACTGCACGCGGTAGAGACCGCCGCTGTGCACGGCCACGACCGTGCCCTGCATGTCGATGAGGTCGTCCTTGCTCAAACGCTGACTAGTATAGCTGAATCCCATGTCAGAGGCTCTTGACTGCCAGTTGGACTTGCATCGCGAGCGATTCGTAGTCGCCGCCGGCGAGCGTCATCGGCTTCCCGAACGCGACGCGCACGGGCCCGGGGCGGGCCATGTGCCAGGACGGGTGCAGCACCTTGTCCAATCCGTCGACCCGAACGGGCACGACGGGGACTGACAGGCGCGACGCGATCATGCCAATGCCGGGCCGGAACTCACCGATGACGCCCGTGGTGGACCGCCGCCCTTCCGGGAAGATCAACACGGAGAATCCGTCTTCGAGAATCTCTCCGATGTAGCGCAACGTGCCTCGTGCGCCCGCCTCCCGCTGCGGAAGCGGAAACGCGTTGAAGAAGAGCGCCGCGAGGTAGTAGCTCAGGCTGCTCGTGAACCAGGCCCGCGTTCCGTGCTCGCGAGGAAAGAAGTGCGCCTTGAAGAACTCCTTGGCCATCGCCGGCGCGACGCGGTAGCGAAAGCGCGAGGGAAGCGCCCACAGAATCGCGGGCG
Source organism: uncultured Bifidobacteriaceae bacterium (assembly GCA_964497175.1). Taxonomy (GTDB): domain Bacteria; phylum Acidobacteriota; class Vicinamibacteria; order Vicinamibacterales; family CAVVIG01; genus CAZCEL01. The sequence continues at coordinate 2,161 of CAZCEL010000105.1, read as the reverse complement.
TGTCCATGTGGCTCTGGTGGTTCGCAGCGAAGATCACCGGCGAATCGATCGCGTCGAGATGGTCGAGGCCTTCGACCCGCACCCACGCGAAGGCCCGCGCCAGCGGCAGCACCCAGGTGGGCAGGCTGACGCGTCTCACTGCGCGCGCGGGCCACGATCGATTCCACGCGGGTACGTCCAGTGGCTCGGCAGGGGGCGTCTCTCCTGATGCGCCTCCGGTGACAAGCGCGCGCAGGTCTGCGAGATTTCTGGCCTCGGCGAATGCCCCTTCGTCGATGCGGGTCTGGAACCGGTCCTCCAGCGCGACCATCAACTCGACACGCTCGAGCGAGCTCAGGCCGAGCTCCTCGATGGTGGCCGAGCTCTGGATGTCCGCGCGGCCCGCATACTTCGCGACGATGGCGGCGAGCGGATCGGCTCCTGCGGCGGCTGGCGCTGTTGGCGGCTGGCCGGTTGTGACCCATGCACGAATGGCGGCGCGTTTGAGCTTTCGCGTACCCTCCGTGCGCGGCAACTCGGCCTCCGGCCAGACCAGCGCTCGACGGATTCTCTGGTGATCGGCCAGTTCGGCATTCGCGGCCCGCACCACGGCGTTCAGATCGACGCCGGGATCGGCGACGAGCACCGCGTGAACACGCTCCTCCCGGCCCGCACCGGTCGGCACGCCCACCACTGCCGAGTCGCGGACGCCGGGCTGGCGAGTGAGGACCCGTTCCACATCCTCCGGGAAGACGTTCAATCCTTCCGGCGTGACAATCATCTCCTTCTTGCGCCCTCTGATGAAGAGCTGACCATCGGGACCGATCTCGCCGATGTCGCCGGTGTGGAACCACCCGTCTTCGAACGCACTCGCTGTCGCGTCGGCGGCCTCGAAGTAGCCTCGGGTCACGTTCTCGCCGCGCACCAGGATTTCGCCGTCGGGCGCAATCTTCATCTCGACGCCGGCGATGGCTTTGCCCACCGATCCCCGCCTCGTCCCAAACGGGTGATTCAGCGTGACGATGGGCGCGGTCTCGGTGAGGCCGTAGCCCTGAATGACCGCAAACCCCAGCTCGCCCCAGTAGGCCTCCAGTTCGGTGTCCAGGGGCGCCGCGCCCACGACAAACGCCCAGAACTTCAAGCCGAACATGCGGTGGACGGCCCGGTAGCGCCACCACCGGCGGGCCACGTGTTCCCGGCGAGGCGCCCCTCCTGCCGCCGCCGCCCGGGCGCCGCCGGTCTCGCCCGGAGAAGCCCGCCGGCCGTGCACACGGCGCACGTACTCGCGCAACACGTCGAGGATCTTCGGCACCGACACCAGCACCGAGACCCTCCGCCGCTTGATCTGATCGACGATGTCTGCCGGGTTGTAACCGCGGATGAACAGCACCACACCCGGCAGCATCGGCGGGATGAAGGTAGCCATCGCCTGACCGAACATGTGGCTGAGCGGCAGCAGGTTGAGGAACCGTATCGGAAAAAACGGCCTGCCCCACTGCCGGTATTTCAGGACCTCGCGCTCGACGGGCACGATGTTGGCGAGGACGTTCCGGTGGGTGATCAGGACGCCTTTGGGGTCGGCCGTGGCCCCGGACGTGAAGATGATTTCTGCGATGTCGTCCCGCGAGATGATCTCTCGTGGCACCGTTCCGTCGGACCAGGCAATGTCGTGAAGTGGCCAGCACGACGCGTCGACCGTACCGCCAGGATCGGGGACGTCCTGCCCGATCAGCACCAGACGGGCACGGACGATGCGCACGACCCGGCCCAGAAACTCCGGCGACGAGCGGTAGTCGATCGGGACGACAATCACCCCGCACAGGAGGCAGCCCCAGAAGGCGACGATCCATTCAGGGCGGTTTTCGCTGAAGAAGACGACTTTGTCGCCCTTGACGAAGCCTTCGGCATGCAGCCGGGCCGCGAATCCTCGAGCCGCCCGACCAACCTCACAATAGGCAAATGACCGAGTTCTGAATCCATCGTCGTGAACCAGGAACTCGCCGCGGGCCGCGGCGAGGTCGTGAAAAAAGTCGATGAGCGTTTCGCGACGCACGTGTGAATTATGATGTAGCCGTGAGCAACGCCGTTAATGGCTGCCAAGTCCGGCTTGAGCGATGCGTATCTTTCTGACCGGAGCGACCGGGTATATCGGGGGAGCGGTCCTCGACGCTTTCGTGCGGGC
>CAZCEL010000104.1:0-12288 GCA_964497175.1 uncultured Bifidobacteriaceae bacterium | reverse complement strand
CGCTCCCGGGAGCGGATCGCGCGGCAGCACATCACCCATTGGCCATGTCTGCTTCGAAGAATCAGGCAGCGTGCTCCTGACTTGAATCGGCGTGAAGTTCACCGAGCTCTGCCCCTTGGGCAGCGTCACACACCCCTGACTGCCGAGGTACTTGGCGGTCCTGGTCACGCCGTTCGGAATAGAGACGTGCACGGCCCTGGCGGCGCGATCGACTACGGGCTTTCCGACCTTCGCGCGCTCTCGGTAGGGACTCGTGAAGTAACCGACGTTCTCCGCGGCGAAATCGGGATCGAGACCGGTAATGAACACCGCCGAGCACATGATCTTGGCGAAGCCTGCGGTGTGATGATCGAGTGGATCACCGGGCGGCGGCACATACGGTGTGTTGAGCTCCAGCGCCTTCGCCCGTGCGATGAGCGCATCGCGCGGCGAGAGTGAGGCCTGCTCTGCGGCCGCCGCTCCGACGAGGGGAGCAGCGTCCCGGCCGCATCCCGCCATGACCGTCATGACGATCAGGATCGCTGACGCTGTCCGGACGGGCTCGCTCGGCATACGGCCTCCTAACGTCTCGCACATCAGATCATGAAGCGTGGGACCGATCGATGTCCACTGTTGGCTGTCCTTCGGCCATCAACATACCGATGAGCTCGCGATCAGCGGGCGGAAACCTCAGCGTGCCCAGCTCGGCTCGCGTGGCCCATTTCACTTCCTGACCGAGACGGGCCACCGGCTCGGACATGGCCACGCACTTCAGGAAGTGAAGCTCGACGCGCCGGTCGTCGTACGTGTACGTGGTCGTGAACACCTCTTCTCCGACGGCCACCTCCATCGTCAGTTCCTCGCGCAACTCCCGCACGAGACATTCCGCGAGCGACTCACCTGCATCGCACTTGCCCCCGGGGAACTCCCAGCTCCCCGCCAGGTGCACGCCCGGCTGTCGTCTCGTGACGAGCAGCCGGCCGCTCCGCTCGATGAGGGCGGCGGCGACAACGATGGACTCGGTCACGGGTGTGAATCGCCCCGGCGCGAGTAGGCGCGGCAGCTCCTTGACATCGGGCAGATGAGGCATCTCGGATTGCGTGCGACGCACACCAGGGCGCCCAGATCCATCAGGGCCTGGTTGAAGTCGAACACACGGCGGAGGGGCACAAGCGCCTCCGACACCTTCCAGAGATGCCGCCGCATCGCGTGGCTCTTGGGATCCCCGCGGCCGACGAACACCCTGAACAGGACGCGTGCGACGTTCGTATCCAGGATGGCCGCACGCTGGCCGAACGCGAAGCTTCGGATGGCTCCTGCCGTGTACGCGCCGATTCCCTTGAACTCGAGCAGCGCCGCCCGGTCGGCGGGCAACTCACCGCCGTACCTGGCGACGGCCTCGCGGGCGATGGTCTGCAGCCGGAGTGGCCGGATGTTGTAGCCCAGAGGCCGCCACGTCGCCGCCACCTCGTCCTCACCCGCCGCAGCGAGCGCGTCGAGCGACGGATACTTCGCCAGCCACTCGGCGTACTTCGGGAGCACGCGGTCCACCTGCGTCTGCTGCAGCATGATTTCGGAAACAAGGATGTGATACGGATCGCTCGTCTTGCGCCACGGTAGATCGCGCCCGTTCCGTTTGTACCAGGCCAGAAGGCGGCTGCGGAACCGACGACGATCCTCGGGAGGAGGCAGAGGCGGATCTCGCCGGAGACCGCGCAGGCTGCCCCCGTGGCGGCGTGCGTGGTCAGTGAGTCGTCGTCGAGGCATCCCGTATAATCCAGAGTCCGCGGTGAAGATCTATACCCGTACCGGCGACAGCGGCCAAACCTCGCTCGTCGACGGCTCGCGCGTCAGCAAGGCCGATCCACGGGTCGACGCGTACGGCGACGTCGACGAGCTGAGCGCCTGGATAGGCTTCATCCGTGCGTCGGGGCCCGACCCCGACATCGAGCACACGCTGGTCCACGTCCAGCGCGACCTGTTTGCCCTCGGATCCCGAGTGGCCGACCCGGGCGGGCGCGTCGCCGATCGCGTGACGAAGGTGGCATTGGGGGACGCCGACGTCGAGCGTCTCGAGCAGCTGATCGACCGACACGAAACCGAGGTCCCGCCGCTCCGCCGATTCATCCTTGCGGGCGGGTCGGCGTGCGGCGCCGCGCTGCACGTTGCACGCACGGTCTGCCGTCGGGCCGAGCGGCACATGGTGTCGCTCTCCCCGCCCGTGGATCCTGTCCTCGTACGGTACATGAACCGGCTGTCGGATCTGCTCTTCGTGCTGGCCCGCGTGGTCAATCACCGGGGGGGACTTCCGGAAACGGAGTGGTAATCGATCGCTTCACGGCCTCAAAGACCGTTCGGGCGAGCTCCTGAGACACCCGCTCGCGGATGGCGCCGCACTCGACGAGCACGGTGGTGATGGGCACCTCGGCGGAGCCCGGCTCCCGTGGCGTGGGGATGATGTCGATGGCCACGTCCCAGCGGTCGCGCGCGATGCCTTCGGGCCGGTCCTCGAAGCTCGCCGAGTGCGCCGCAGCCCGCTGGGCGTACCGGCGCGAAAACACCTGGACGATCGGTGCGCCGTTGATCAGCACACGCGCAGCCGCAATGGTGTGCTTCTCGATCGACCGATCCCCGTAGTGAAAACTCCCCTCGTCTTCGGAGAAGAGCACCAGATCCTCGCTGGTCGGGAGCTCCGCGACGATCGTGCGCCCCCGGGCACGCTCGGCCTCCCGGGCCGTGCGCTGGCGCTGCCGGTAGAACCGCAGTGTGGTGGCGAGGCTGGCAGCCAGCGCCAGCAGGCCCAGCGCGATGACGGCGGCAAGGATGTCACGCATTAAGATCAGTCAGTGGCGACCGCCCTGCCCGAGCCGCTCGCGCGCGCGTACGCAGCCTGCACCACGCTGGCCCGGACGCACTACGAGAATTTTCCGGTCGCCTCGCTGCTGCTGCCCCCGGCGATGCGGCCGCACGTGGCGGCCGTCTACGCGTTCGCGCGGATGGCCGACGACATGGCCGATGAGGGCGACGACCCGCCGTCTGTGCGGCAGGAGCGCCTTCATGGCTGGCGTCACCGCTTGCACGAGGCCGCGGCGAGTCTTCGGCATGAAGACGCGCCGCCTGGTCGCGCTGACCTCGTGCTGATGGCGGCCGGCCACACGATTCGAACGCTCGATCTGCCGCTCGCGCTCTTCGACGATCTGCTGAGCGCGTTCGGGCAGGATACCACGACGACTAGGTACACCTCGTGGCAGGACCTGCTCGATTACTGCCGGCGCTCTGCGAACCCGATAGGACGCCTCGTGCTGAACGTCGCGGGCCATCGCGACGGCCGTCTCGATCCGCTCTCCGACGCGCTCTGTACAGCGCTTCAGCTCACCAACTTCTGGCAGGACTTCGGCCGCGATTGGCGTGGTGGCCGGCTGTACATGCCGCGCGAGGTGCACGAGGCGTGTGGCGCCTCGGAAGCGGATCTCGCGGAGGGCCGGATGACGCCGGCCTGGGGCCGTGCGGTCGCCGCCTGCGTCGAGACGACCCGTCAGTTCTTCGACCGGAGCCGTGGAATCCGCGACCAGATTCGAGGTCGGCTCGGCCTCGAGCTTCGCCTGACGTGGCTGGGCGGCCGGAGGATCCTCGACCGGGTCGAGCGAGCCAGGATGGACCTGCTCCACTCGCGTCCGCGGCTTGGCGCCGCCGATCTGCCGCCCTTGTTGTGGCGGGCGCTCGTGTGGCCAGGTGTCGGATGATGGCGCGCAAGACGAGCTTCTACTACTCGTTCCTCGTGCTGCCCGCCGACCAGCGCCGGGCCTTGATCGCGGTCTGGGACTTCTGCCGCGCCGTGGACGATGCGGTGGATGAGCCGGGCTCCGGATCGCTGGCTCCTGCGCCCAGGGAAGCCCTCGCGTTGTGGCGGGCCGAGCTCGCGCGGTGCTATAACGGCGGCGCGCCCAGCACCGCGCAGGGGAGACGGTTGCTGCCCTTCGTCGCCCAGTTCGATCTGCCTCGCCAGGCATTCGAAGACGTGATCGATGGCGTCGCCATGGATCTCGATACCACGCGCTACCCCACCTTCGAGGCGCTCGTCGAGTACTGCAGGCGCGTGGCCTCGGCCGTAGGAATGATCTGTATCCGGGTGTTCCGGTGCCGGAGCGAGGCCGCGCGAGACTATGCGCTGAATTTGGGAATGGCGCTCCAGCTCACCAACATTCTGCGGGACGTCAAGAGCGATCTGGAGCGAGGCCGGGTGTACCTGCCGATCGAGGACCTCGACAGAACCGGGTGTTCGGTGGAAGATCTGGCCGCCGGACGCGTCACCGAGCAGGTCCGGCGCCTGATGGCGTTCGAGTGCCGGCGCGCGCGCGAGTTCTACCAGCGGGCGGTCGACGTCCGGCCCGAAGAGGATCGCCCTCGTCTGGTCGCCGCCGAGATCATGCGGGCGGTGTACTTCGAGACGCTCCAGCGCATCGAGAGGAACGACTATGACGTGTTTTCCAGCCGCGTGCGAGTGTCCAGGCCGAGGCAGGCGATGATCGCCCTGCGGCAGTGGCTGTTTCAGCGATGACCCGGTACGACGTTGTCACGGTCGGCGCGGGGTTTGCGGGACTGAGCGCGGCCGTCGCTCTCGCGCGGCATGGAGCGCGCGTGCTAGTGCTCGAAGCGCGAGGTCGCCTCGGCGGGCGGGCGACGGCGTTCCCGGACCGAGAGACGAGCGAGCTGGTGGACAACGGCCAGCACGTGCTGCTCGGCTGCTACCGCGACACCCTGGCGTTTCTGCGGGAGATCGGCGCCGAGGACAACATCCGCGTGCAGCCCTCGCTCGCCGTGACGATGATCGATCGCGACGGCGTCAAGTCACGCCTGGACTGCTCGTTTCTTCCGCCGCCGCTCAACTTCGTTGCCGGCATCTTCGACTGGGACGCGCTCGGCTGGCCGGATCGGTTATCGCTGCTTCGCATGGCCACACCGATTCGGATCGCGCGACGCGCGATCGAGGGCCGCTCCTCGCGTCTGGCCGCCTCGCCCGGTGAGACGGTCGAAAACTGGCTCATCCGGAACGGCCAGACTCCACGAATCTGCGAGATGCTGTGGGATCCGCTGGCGCTCGCCGCCCTCAATCAATCGCCTCGGCATGCGGCCGCGCCGGTCTTTGCGCGCGTGCTTGGCGAGATGTTCGGCCCCGAACCCAGGTCGGCAAGTCTGATCCTGCCCACCCGTCCGCTGCATCTCATGTACGCCGAGCCCGCGCGGCAGTACATCGAGGCGCGCGGAGGCGAAGTGCGCTGCGGTCAGCCGGCGGTCATCACGCTGAGCGGCGGTCGGGTGTCCTCGGTGCGCTGCGGCGTCGAGGAGTGGAAGCCCGACACCGTCGTCTCCGCGGTTCCGTGGTTCGCGCTGAGCGATCTGTTCGTCGGCGATACGGACGGACTTCGACCGGTGCTCACAAACGCCAGGGCCGTGGCGGCCTGTCCGATCGTGACGGTCAACTTATGGTTCGACCGGCCGGTGATGGACGAGCCGTTTGTCGGCCTTCCCGGGCGCGCGATGCAGTGGGTGTTCGACAAACGGCAGGTGTTTGGCGACTCGTCCGCGCACCTGTCGCTCGTGTCGAGCGGCGCGGCCGACCAGGTGGGACGCCCGAACGCGGACTTGATAGAGGACGCGCGCGCCGAGATCCAGGCCGCACTGCCCGTGGCACGTGAGGCCGTGCTGACGAAAGCGTCGGTCGTCCGCGAGCCACGGGCCACCTTTTCGCTGGCGCCGGGTCAACCGCGGCGGCCTTCTACGCGCACCGAGGTCACGGGACTGTTGCTCGCGGGGGACTGGGTCGACACCGGTCTCCCGGCCACCATCGAGAGCGCCGTCAGAAGCGGCCACATGGCGGCCGATGCGGCACGGGGTTCGTAACGTAGCTGTCGGCGCTCAGCTGTCAGCAATCAGCCGTCAGCACTTTCGCTGCTGAAAGCTGATAGCTGAGAGCCGATCGCTGACCGCTACGCTGACCCAAGTGGGTAACGCACGTTACGTTTTATGAACGCGATCGTCGTCCACTACAAGGAGCTGGCGCTCAAGGGCCGCAACCGTCCGTGGTTCGTCAGGGTCCTCGTTCAGAATCTGCGGCGCGCGCTGCAGGGACTTCCCGTGGCCGGCATTCGGCAGGTCATGGGCCGGATCGAGATCGACCTCAACACAAGGCAGGAAGGCAGGGCACAAGGGCAGGAAGGCGGAACGGCAGAAAGGCTGGACGGCGGAACGGCAGGAGGGAAGGAAGGCTCCTGGCCGGAGGTCCGGGAGCGTGTCCGGCGCGTGTTCGGCGTCGCGAACTTTTCGCTGGCCGGGAGGGCGTCACTCGATTTCCAGGAGCTCGCGGCGGCAATCCTGGGCGATCTGGGATCATCCACGGCGGCCGCGGCAGTCGACCCTGCCCAGGTCTTCGCGTCGGAGCCGACCCGGCCGCCCTCGTTTCGGGTGAGCGCGCGACGGTCCGACAAGCGCTTCCCGTTCACATCACCGCAGATCGAACGCGAGGTTGGCGGCCTGATCAAGCTGCGCACAGGCTGGCGGGTGGATTTGACGCGCCCGGATCTGACGATCCACCTCGAGATGCTCCCCGACCATTCCTTCTATTACTTCGGGAAGGAACCCGGAGCCGGTGGCCTTCCGACCGGCACCGGAGGCCGGGTCGCATGTCTGCTCTCGGGCGGCATCGATTCACCTGTCGCCGCGTTCCGGATGATGCGGCGCGGCTGCTCGGTGCTCCTCGTTCACTTTCACAGCTATCCGATCCTCTCGCACGCCTCGCAGGAAAAGGTGCGCGAGATTGCAGCGCTCCTTGCCCAGTACCAACAGCGGTCGCGGCTTGTGCTCGTGGCCTTCGGCGATCTTCAACAGAAGATCGTCGTCGCGGCCCCTCCCCGGCTGCGGGTCGTGCTCTACCGCCGGCTTATGCTGCGAATCGCCGAGCGCATCGCGCGGAAGTGGCATGCGCGCGCGCTGGTCACGGGCGAGGTCATCGGCCAGGTGGCGTCCCAGACGCTCGAGAACCTCACCGCGATCGCAGAAGTGGCAGGTCTCGAGATTCTCCGTCCGCTCGTCGGGATGGACAAGGACGAGATCACGGCCGAAGCCGCGCGCATCGGAACCCTCCCGATCTCCATCATTCCCGACCAGGATTGCTGCCAGCTCTTCACGCCGCGCCACCCGGCGACGCGCGCCGCTCTGTCCGACCTGCGGCAGGCGGAAGAGGCGCTGCCGATTGCCGACATGGTGGAACAGGCAACCGATGGCGCCGTGGTGGAGGACTTTGCGCTGCGAGTCGCCCCGAGTCCAGAACCCAGGAATCTGGCCATCTGAGAATCGTGTGAGTCTGAGAATGTGAGCCTCCCCAGGGATCTGCAGGCGTTGAGCCAAGCCTGCCATCTGTGCGAACGTATGGAATAGGAGATCGACCCAAGGAGGAGCACCGTGTACCAGTCCGTGCGAGAGATGATCGATGCCCTGAAGCCGGGAGCGACTGTGCTCAGCGACCGCGTGAGTGTCACGAGTCCCTCGGCAATCGGAGCCGACACCATTGACAGCTTGGCGTGGGCGGCCGCGTTCGGCGGCGACCCGGAACTGCGCGGAACCGCGCGGTGGATCATCAGGTCGCTGGCCGCGGCGGCCGGGATCCGCCCGGCGTCGATACACGACTTGTACATGGCCATGGGGCGCGGCGACGCGGCCGGCTTCACGGTGCCCGCCATCAACGTCCGCGCGATGGCGTACGACACGGCGCGCGCCGTCGTCCGGTCCGCCCTCAAGCTGAATGCGGGAGCCTTCATCTTCGAGATCGCAAGATCCGAGATCGGCTACACCGAGCAGCGGCCCCATGAGTATGCGGCGGTCGTCCTGGCAGCCGCCCTCCGCGAGGGATTCACCGGACCGGTGTTCATCCAGGGCGACCACGTCCAGACGAACGCCAAGAAGTACAACAGCCCCGACCGGGACAAGGAGATCGAGGCCCTGCGGACCCTGATCAACGAAGAGATCGCCGCAGGGTTCCTGAACATCGACATCGATACCTCGACGCTCGTCGATTTGAGCAAGCCGACGCTGGACGAGCAGCAGGAAGTCAACGTGACGCTTGCCTCTGATTTCGCCGCCTTCATCCGCGCGCACGAGCCCGCGGGCGTTACCGTCTCGGTCGGGGGCGAAATTGGCGAGGTCGGCGGAAAGAACTCCGACGTGCACGAGCTGCACGCCTACATGGACGGCTTCAACAGGCGGCTCCAGGAGCGCGGGCCGCAGGTGATCGGCTTGAGCAAAATCAGCGTCCAGACTGGCACCGCGCACGGCGGCTTTATCAACGCCGACGGCACGGTCCGCACCGACGTGAAGATCGATCTCAAGACGCTCGAGGAGCTGTCACGGGTCGCCCGCGAAGGGTACGGACTGGCTGGTGCCGTCCAGCACGGCGCCTCGACGCTTCCCCCCGACGCCTTCGACGCCTTTCCGCGCGTGGGCGCCTGCGAGATTCACCTCGCGACCGACTTCCAGAACATGGTCTACGAGCATCCGCGCTTCCCCGCCGACCTCAAGGCGGAGATGTACGCGTGGATTCGCGCGAACGCGCAGGAAGAGCGGAAGCCCAAGGACACCGAAGAGCAGTTCATCTATAAGGCGCGCAAGAAGGCGCTCGGTCCGTTCAAGCGACGCATGTGGAGCGTCGCCGACGACGATCGTCGTGCGATCGGCCAGTCGCTCGAGGAGCGCTTCACGTTCCTGATGCGGCAGCTCAAGGTCCAGGACACCTCGGCAGTTGTGTCAAAGTTCGTGCGAGCCGCCGAGCTTCCAACCTCGCGTGACACCGAAATCGTCGCTGCTGGCGGGACGATCTCCGCGGCGGAAAAGAAGGCCGAAGGGCTCGCGGACTAGGCCGGGGACCCCATGCGTCGCGCCGACCTGCTGACGACCTTCGCCATCGCGCTCCTATCGACCGCCGCGACCCTCGGCCAATCTGCGTCCGCCGGTGATTGGCCTCAATGGCGGGGCCCGGAACGAAACGGACTGTCGAGAGAGCGTGGGCTGCTCAAGGACTGGCCCGCATCGGGTCCGCCGCGAGTGTGGGCGGCCACGAATCTGGGTGGCGGCTACGGCTCGATTGCCGTCGCCGCCGAGCGGATCTTCCTCCAGGGCATGAGGGGGCGCGACAGCGTCGTGACGGGCCTCAACCGCGCCGACGGGAAGATCGTCTGGACCAGGACGCTCTCTCAGGCGGGCAACAACGAGCAGGGCCCGGGACCGCGAGGGACGCCAACCGTCGACGGCGACCGCCTCTATGTACTGACCGAACAGGGCGAGCTGGCCTGTCTGCGTGCGCAGGATGGAACCGTGATCTGGCAGCGGAACATCCTGAAGGAATTCGGCGGAAGAAACATTCCCTGGCTGATCAGCGAATCGCCGCTCGTCGACGGGAACAACGTGATCGTCACGCCCGGCGGGAGAGGCGCGGGGATGGCCGCCCTCGACAAGATGACTGGCAGGACCGTCTGGACGAGCAAGGAGCTGAGCGACGAGGCCGGCTACTCGTCACCAGTCGTCGCCGACGTCCAGGGCGTACGCACGGTGATGACGCTGACGTCGGAAGCCGGCGTGGGAGTGCGCGCTCAGGACGGCAAGCTCATGTGGCGGTACCCGCAGGTGGCCAACTCGACAGCGAACGTCACCACGCCGATCTTTTTCGACAACAAAGTCTTCTACACGTCGGCCTACGACACGGGCGCCGCGCTGCTCGGTCTCACCGTTCAGGGTGGAGAGGTCAGGGCCAGGGAGATCTACTTCACCCGCGACATGCAGAATCACCACGGCGGTGTCGTGCTCGTGGACGGCTACTTGTACGGCTTCAACAACGCGATCCTGGCCTGTCTCGAGTTCGCCACCGGCAAGACGATGTGGCGTCACCGTAGTGTCGGGAAGGGCTCCCTCGTCTACGCCGACGGCAACCTCTACATCGTCGGCGAGGACCTGATGGTCGGCCTGGCCGAGGCCACGCCCGCGGGCTACCGCGAGCACGGCCGCTTCCGGATCGACGATCAGGGATGGCCGAGCTGGGCCCATCCCGTAGTGAGCGGAGGCAGGTTGTACATCCGCAACCAGGGCGTGCTCAGCAGCTACGACGTCAGAGCGCGCTGAGTTCAGCGCTCAGCTTTCAGCTTTCAGCTATCAGCTATCAGCTTTCAGCCATAAGCACGAACCGTCGGCTGAGAGCTGAACGCTGAGAGCTGCGTCTCAGCGATCTACTGCAGCAGCGCGGTCGTGTTCCGCTTCGGTACCGCGCCGACCGGAATCTTGGCGATCTCCTTGAGCGTCTTGACGTCCACCACCGATACGTCGTCGGTCACCGGGTTGGCGACGTACGCGGTCTTGCCATCCAGCGTCAACGTCACCCAGCCCGCCCCCTTGCCCGTGAGCCAGGCCTGGCCGATTGGCTTGAGGTCCGGCAGTGAGTACGCATAGAGCGCGTTGTGCAGCCGGCTGTTCACGACGAGCGTCTTGTTGTCGGGCGTGACGGCCATTCCGTGCGAGGGATCGGAGCCCTCCGGCACCGTGCTCCGGCCGGGCGGAAGCGCCGGATGCGTGATCCGTGCGACTTCCTTGCGCGTCTGGAAATCAACGACCGCGAACCCGTTCAGGTTCGTCAACTGAACGAAGATCCACTTCGTCGAGCCGTCTGGATTCGCCGAAAACGTCATCGGCCGGATGCCGAGGTCCATCTCGATGGTCCAGGCCGGCTGCTCGGTTGCGGTGTCGATGATGTTGATCGTGCGCCCCTGAATCGAGCCCGCGACGACGTACTTGCCGTCGGGCGTGACGTAGGCGTTGTGGATCCCGCCCTTGGTGGGTATGGTCCTGGCCAGCGTGCCCGATGCGGTATCGATCACGTCGACGGCCCCTGGCTGCTGAATGATGCCCACGTAGACCCGGCGGCCGTCCTTGCCGATGGCGATGTTGTTCGGCCGCCCGCTCAATTTGACCTTCTTCACGACCATCAGCTTCCTGGCGTCGACGATGTCGAGCGTGGTGTCGGCCTCGTTGCTGATGTAGATCCGGCTCCCGTCGGGCGCCGCGGCTGCCCCGTGGCCCACCTCGATCCCCTCGACAACCCCGACCACCTTGTTCGTCGCCGGATCGATGATGTGCACGTTGTCGCCGGCCGCATTCGTCTGAATGATGCGGACCTTGCCCGACTGGGCGCCGAGCGGGACGGCAACGACCAGCGCCGACGCCGCAAGAGTGCCGCACAACTGGCGCAGTCTACTCGTCATGATCGAATCCCTCCTCGTGTCCCGCAGCCGAAACTGGTTGCACACGTCCCGGCCAGCTTACCTGGCGTTCGATCGGGCCGTCTGGCCCATGACCCACGTCTTGAGCGTCTGCCATTCCGGATCGTTCTGCGATTTCCAGTGCTTGCCGCCGTTGTGGTAGAAGTCGCCGCCGGCCGCCTCCGCCAGCGGGTGGACCAGCAGCCGGCTCTGCGGGCTGCCCGGCACCACCGAGCGTTGGATGACGAGGTCGAAGTTCTTTCGCGAGGCTTCGTCGCTCCAGGTCGACGTGCCCGGCGTGAACGGCTGCAGCCGCATCGGCGTGCCCTCGATGTGGCACGAGATGCAGCGCGCGTGACCGGGCCTCTTGGCCACGAAGATGGGCTGCACTCTGGTCTTGAAGAACTCGAAATCCAGGGTGACAGCGGCTGAGGGCGCAGGCTGCTGCGCCGCGAAGAGCCACCCGCCCGAGGCGGTGGACGACAGGGTCAGGACGCCGATCAGAAAAGCGCGCGCCGCACGCATGGGATGACCTCCTCGTGCTGGTGGCCGCCGGGCCGGGCTCCCGTCAGACGCCCGTCCGGAGCGTTGCCTGCTTATTCTAATGGCTGTCGGACGCGTCAGTCAGGAATTCCGCCGTCGGGCACGTGGTTCGCCGGCCACACTTCGATGAAGTGGATCGCGATCTCCTCGTTCACGTTGCCGAGCGACAGCACGTCGTAGGCGTGCCAGGCGCCGTCTATGAAAATCGTCAGCTTGTCCAGTGAGATGGCGTTCGATGGATTCCGCTGGCGCCCGGACTGGTAGCCGGCAAGCTTGAGGTGCCAGATCATGCGGAGCATCAGCTCCTCGCATTCGCGGAGGCTCTGAGCTTCGGTCGATTTTGGCGCGGTCAGGTTCGGAAACTCCCGGGCCGTCGCGCGGACGACTTCTTCCGCGCGTGTGGCCGTCAGCGGGCCCGGCGGCACGTGATAGCTGCTGTCGGGCGTCGGAGGCGGGGGAGGCGGCGGAGGTT
>CAZCEL010000103.1:0-12388 GCA_964497175.1 uncultured Bifidobacteriaceae bacterium | reverse complement strand
AGAACTTCCACCCTTCGTCGAGGCGCGCCTTCGTCCGGCTGCGCGAGTCCGCCGATCCGCAGACGACCGCCTTCTGCGCCTGGCAGGCCTTCAGGACCGTCTGATACGCGGCATCGACCTCGGGAAAGTTCTGATCGCCGCGAGGCCCGAGGCCGAGATCGATGCTCATGTCGCCGGGCACCACGAGGATCGCGCTGACCGGCGCCTGGAGAATCTCCTTGATGTTCCTGACGGCCTCCCCCGATTCGATCATCGCCACGGCGAACAGCTCGCCGTCCGGGTTGAGCGGCCAGACGTCGGCCTTGGTGTGGTACTCCTTGTCGTTCGCTACGCCCCAGAGGCGGACCGCCCTTCCCGGACCCCAGCCTCGCTCTCCACGCGGCTCGGAGAGCTTGGAGCCCCGCATCGGCGGGTAGCGCATCGCGCGCACGACCTTCATCGCCTCTTCCTTCGTGTCGACGTGCGGTACCACGACGCCAAAGGCTCCCGCATCCAGCACCTGCTTGATGGCCCACCTGAAATCCTCGTCCCCTTCCTGCGGAATCCGCACCAGCGGCGTCAGCTTGAGCCGGCCGCGCCCGTCCCGGTCCTTGGCCATCTCGGAAAGGATTGAGTCCAGCCGATCGGCCGAGAACGGCCCGTGTTCCATGTCGATGAAACGCCACTCCTGATTGGCGACGGCGGCCCGTCCCTCCTGCACGGCCTCGATGACTCTGTTCAGCCGCGGGCGCGCCTGCGCGCCCGCTTGCCGCGCGTGGGGCCGCACGCCAAGGCTGGTCACGGCCACGGCCATCGCGACAGCGAGGGCCGGACGCTGCCACTTCGTTCTCACGACACCCCTCATCTGTTTCATGGGACCTCCTTCACAGCGGGCCGCCCCCCCGGCGACCCCGCCAGACGCGGTGTGACCTCGAGCGCCAGGTCAGCCGCAGACGATCGTCCGTCGGGCGTTCTGACCCACGCCCGCAGCTGATACGTTCCGTCGCGAACGTACACATGCCTTACGGTTCGATCCCCGAAGTGCCTAGGGAACACCGCTGTCGCGCCGTCGCCAAAGTCCACGCGAATCGTGCCGGCGACAAAGGCGCCGTCGGTGCTTCGCGGCCGTACGGTGACGAAGATCGGATCGCCGGCGACCAGCAGCCGGCTGTCGAGGCGCAGGACGACCTGCCCGATCTCGTTCCTCAACGCGGGCGACGGATCGCCGGCGCCACGCCCCGTGATGAAGCAGATCGCGCACTGCGGTTGCTCGGCAAAGGTGGCGAGCGCGATGTCGCGCGCCTTGTCCATCGGCAGCAGGTAGGCGTCAGCCGTCCGGCGGCCGGGTCCGAGCGCGAGCGCCTCGCCCCCCGTCGCGATGAGCGCCAGAAGCGCAAACAGCCCGCTCAACGCGGGCGCGCGCGAGGGAGTCTGGAGGACATCGGCTCTCACGGCCCGACGTGCGGACAAGGCGCCGTGTGCGAGGAGACCCGCAAGAAGTAGAACCCAGGCCGCGAACAACCCGAGCTCTGCCGGCGATCGGGTCCACTCGCCCATCCCGAGAGATGGGAACAACAGGTTGGGCCGCCAGCCTGCCACGCCGGGAGCGACAAGGGGACCGTACTCCTTCACATGGTGCAGGTTGTAGCGGACCGCGGTCTCAATCGTGAGCAGCGCAGCCGCGAGGGCCAGCGTTGCAGCAAGTCGACTGGCCCTCCAGTAGGTCAGCGAGCGGAGCGCGAACACGAGCAGCAGTGGAGCGCCCGCGACCAGATAGCGACCCGGCGTCGATCCACCGGCCCAGAACCCGTGCGCGGCCGCTGGGACCACAACGGCCGCAAAAAGCGCCAGGACGATCGCAGCCGCCGCGCGACGCTCGCGCCACGCGATGGCCAGACCCGGCATCGCGAGCAAGTAGATCGGCGCAAGCGGAATCAGCCCCCAGTCCCGATCGAGCAGGAGGGCAGGCACGCCCTGCAGCGCTTTCGCGATCGACAACGGCGCGTCGGCCCCATACGTCGCAACCGGCAGCAGACTGCCCGTCAGGCGGTACGTGTAGGCCGATAGCGCTCCCAGTCCGGCCATCGCACCCGCGGCAAACCAGGCGCGCTGCCGCCGGCCGCGGCCGCGTGACACCAGCACGATCCCGAGGACGAGGAGCGTCACGAGTCCGAGCCGGACATGCAGCCACGGGAGGAATCCGCTCAGGAGCCCCAGCAGCGCAAGCCGCGCCGCGCGCGTGGCCCTCGGTGCCACAAGCTCCCGCGCCAGCACGAAGACGATCAGGCCGGCGGCCACGTCCGGGTAGATTTGGAACGCGAAGGCCCCCGCAGGCAGCGCGACCGCGCCGACGACTGCCAGCGCCCACCCGTGCGCTCGACTCCCCGAGACTTCCTGGAGCAGCAAGTAGAGCGACAGCGCGTACCCCGCATACAGCAGCAGCAGTGACAGATGCACGGCTGGCATCTCGGAGGGAAACTCGCGTTGATAACCAAGACCCCCGCCGGTCCACATCCGATCGAGCAGGTACCCGGGGAAGAGCAGAAAGGCGAGACCAGGGTTGTGGAGCTGATACACCGTGCCGGGATGCTTGCCTTGGAAGAACATGGCTGGAGATGGTTCGCTCGAGACGAGCCGGGGCGAACCGGAGCGCCCGGCGATCCGCCGCACATCGCCCCACAGCAGCTGCGCCTCCTCCACGACGGCCGAAGCCAGCAGCGCGCCGTTGCGCAAGAGCCGCGGGCCTTCCCCCGGCGCGAGCTCGTGCAAGGGCCGCTTCGCGGCGACGTTGAATCCCACCCCCTGAAAGAAGTTCTCGCAGTAGCGAAGATACTTCGGCTCGTCGCCATGCAGGACGCCGCTGAAGCGGATGTGCGTCGTGAAGAGGACGGCAGCAGCCACCGGCACCAGCAGCACGCCGGTCGTCCACCAGGCGCCTGACCTTCGCCGGGCGGCCCGGTCAGCGGCGGCGGGCAGCACGTGGCGCATCGTGGCCACGACGAGCAACGGCCACCAGAACCACCGCAGATCGAAGAACACGTATGTCGCGGCCGGAAGCCGACCCGCGACGGCCGCGTGCAGGTTGGCCAGCGGCAGCAGCGACAGCGCCGACCACCACAGTGGACCCAGATGCCGCGTGGACGTGAAGAATCGGGCCGCGCCCGTCCGCACCCGCCGCCACACGACGGCCTGCAGCCCGATCAGCACCGCCAGCGCGCCCGCGAACCAGGCGAGGAACTGTCCGAACGAGGGGGTCACGAGTGCGTAAGCGGCGACCACGCCTTCGGCCGGCAGCGGCACGAACGCCCCTCGAGCGAGCCAGAGGTTTGTGGCTGTCAGCAGCGCCGCGAGCAGCACGCGCCCGATGCCCATGCGCGCCCGGGACAGGTCGATGGGAAGCATCAGGGCCGTTCCGGCGTAAGGATAACGCTATACTGGCCTCCGTCACGTGACCGGAAACGGTCACCTTATCGAGGGAGGGTCCCATGCAGAAGGCGTTGTTGCTGACGGCGATTGCCGCGGCGTTCGGGATCGGCTGGGTGATGCGCGGCGCGGTGCCGGGAGACACGGTCGTCCATGCGCAGGGCAACCGGGTATTCGAGCTGCGCACCTATACGGCCGGCGACGGCAAGCTCGACCTGCTTCATGCGCGGTTCCGCAACCACACGCTCGGGTTCTTCAAGAAGCACGGCCTGCAGAGCGTCCTCTACGGCAAGCCGCTCGACGCGCCGCTCTCGCAGAACACGATGCTGTACCTCCTGGCCTACCCCAGCCGCGAGGCCGCCAAGAAGAGCTGGGATTCGTTCCGCGCGGATCAGGATTGGGGGAAGGTGGTGAAGGAGTCGGGCGTCGGGCAGGTCAAGATCGAGTCGGTCTACTTCGAGCCCACCGACTACTCGCCCTTGAAGTAGGAGGTGATTCGCCGGCGCTATAATCGTGCTGCCGCCTGCCGTCGCCTGGCATGATGTCGGACTCCACCGAGCGACGCGCGCGGCAACCGGCAAGGGGAAACTCGTCAATAGCCAGGGAGATCCCGATGCGCGCACACCGGCTCGTCCCTCGTGCACTGCTGTGCCTGCTGCTGGCCGGAACCGTCGCGGCGCCAGGCCTTGTCGCCCAGAGCGCGCCCGCGCTCCGCAGCGCGCCCGCAATCGCGCTCGCGCCGCCCGAGTCGGTCGGCTTCTCGTCCGAAGGCCTCGCCCGGATGGACGAGGGCATGCAGGCCCTGGTCGTTAAGCAGCACCTCGCCGGCATCGTCACGCTGGTGGCGCGACATGGGAAGGTGGTGCAGTACAAGGCGTACGGTGTGCAGGATGTCCAGACGAAGGCGCCGATGAAGGTCGACACCATCGCGCGCATCTACTCGATGACCAAACCCGTCACCGGCGCCGCGATGATGATGTTGTACGAAGAGGGGAAGTGGAAGCCGTCCGATCCCATCGCGAAGCACATTCCGGAGTTCGCCAACCTGAAGGTGCATACGGGCGCCGACGGGAACGGCGCGTCCATCCTCGCGTCACCCGCGCACGCGCCGACGATGGGCGAGCTGATGTCGCATACGGCGGGCTTCACGTACGGTCTGTTCGGCAGCACGCCCGTGGACAAGCTGTATACGGCCGCGGCGCCGCTGCAGGCGCCCTCGCTCAAAACCTTCATCGACCGAATGGCCACGCTGCCGCTGCTCTACCAGCCCGGGACGCGCTGGGTTTACAGCGTGGCGGTGGACATCCAGGGCTATCTCGTGGAGAAGCTCTCGGGCAAGACGTTCCCCGAATTTCTGCGGACGCGCATCTTCGAGCCGCTCGGCATGACGGACACCGCGTTCTTCGTGCCGCAGGACAAGCTGCCGCGCGTGGCGACGATCTACTCGTGGAATCAGGCCAACGGCGCGCTCGCGCCGATGCCACGCGATCCGCAGATCACCAGTGAGCCCGGCCTGCCGTCGGGCGGCGGCGGCCTCTACGGCACGGCGGCCGATTACTTCCGCTTCGCGCAGATGCTGCTCAACGGCGGACAGCTCGACGGCAGGCGTCTGCTCAAGACGAGCACCGTCGACATGATGCGGACGAACATCCTGAGCGACGCGGTGCTCGCCTCGAACTCGGGCATCGGCCAGGCGCGCTTCAGCCCCGCGCAGGGCTTCGGCTACGACGTCGCCGTCGTGCTCGATCCGGCTGGGGCCCAGCGGCAGGTCGGCAAGGGCAGCTACTGGTGGTGGGGGCTCGCCGGCACGTGGTTCTGGATCGATCCGACCAACGACATCGTCTTCGTGGGCATCATCCAGCGCCAGGGCGGCGCGCCCGGCGCCGTGAATCACGAGGACGTCTCACGCCGCGTGGTGTCCGACGCGCTGACGAATCCGAAGCGGTAGCTCTCCAAGGTCATGCGACAGGAGGAACCTCTTACGGGCTGGCATATGCCGTCAGGGTGGCGATTCCTGACCCGATGAGCCGCACCGGTGTCCCGCCGGCCGTCGGGTGGATCCAGATCAGATGCTCGCGTGCAGCACCACGCCGAGGCTGAAGATGTCGCTGCGCGCATCCACTGGTCGATCCTGCGCCTGTTCCGGCGACAGATAGCCGGGGGTCCCGACGATCGCCCGCTCCTCGGTTAACTCACGGCCGATCCATATCACCGGGGATGTCTCTGGCAGGCATCTGCTCGTGGCCTACAACGATCCGAGCGGCGTGTCGGTGCACGCTCTCAACAGCGACGGGACGATCGTCGCGGAGGTGCCGCAAGCCTCCACGCTGGAACCTGACCTCCATCGCGCCGGCCAAGGGCCTCGGATTTCGATCGCGCCACCTGGACGTCGATCCAACGCGCCCCTGGGTCTTTGTGACACTCGGGAAGTGAGCCCGCCCAGATCGCGGACACGACCGCTTGCTGCGGGAGCGACACCCGGCCGCGAGTACGATGGTCTCGCGGCCGGTGCGTCTGAGGTTCAGGCCAGGGCTTTCCCGTACAGCGCCAGCAAACGGCTCCAGGCCTTCTCCGCCTGCGGCTGGTTGTAGACCTGCGAATCGGGAGGACACCAGCCGTGCGCGGCGCCCGCGTACACCTCGATTTCCGCGGGCACACTCGCCTTGCTGAACGTCTCCTTCAGCACGTCCTTCTCTTTGGGCGCCCGCGCATCGTCGTTCTCGGCAATGGCGATGAGAAGCTGTACCTTGGTCTTCGCCGCCTGCAGATGCGGACTGTTGGGCTGATCGGTCGCAAGACCGCCGCCATGGAACGAGGCGGCCGCGCCAACACGGTCGGGTACGGCAGCCGCGGTGCGCAGCGCAATCGGACCGCCCATGCAATACCCCTGCGTGCCCATCCTCCGGTTCCGGGCCACCGACGGCTGCTTGTCCAGCCACGCGATGAACGCCCTCGCATCGGTCGTATGCGTGGTCTCGTTCAGCGCCTGCATGAGCGGCAGCAGCGCCTTGATTGGCGTGGCAGCGCCGGCTTCCGCAGTCGGGGCCTTCATGGCGCGATAGAACGGATTCACCACGAGGACCGAATAGCCCGATTCGGCGAGCCGTTTGCCCATCTGGCGCATCGCCGGGCGTAGCCCGAAGATGTCCGGCCACACGAGCACGCCGGGCGCGGTCCCGCTGGCCGGGTGCACGAAGTAGCAGTCGGCGGTGCCGTCGGGCGTCGTGACGGTCACTTCCGACTCCCTGACGTCGACCGCGTTTGCGACTCGCGGGAGCAGCATCGCCACGCCGGCGCCCACCAGAACACCGAACTGGCGGCGTGTCACGAGTCCGCGAGCCTCGTACTCCTGTCGATCGTCCTCAAAGTGATCCTGATCGCACATACTCGCTCCTTGTCTGAGCGGCTCGACGCCGCGCCAAGAACTGACCGTGACACTCTACACCGATTCGCGGTGCAAGGCGCCCCCAGAGTGCGCCGACACAGACGGGCGCCAGAACCCGTGGGAAGCCGTGGCCACACCGAAGCGCCTGCGCGGGCGCGGCCAGAACTCTTCCCACCCGTACAGGTTAGCGAGGCAGCGCGCTGCCGCACCCGCCGGCTCCGCGATCTCGCAGGAGAGGTAGGGGCAGCTACCGACTCAACCTGAAACTCTGCGACGTCTCGACGCGAGCGGCCGGCGCCCTCTTTGGCGCTGACGAGGAGACCACGCTAGAGACCAGCAGCCCGATGGCAACCGCCGATGTGGCGCCGACGAGGCTGAAGCCGTATGCCCACCCCATTCGCGCCCATGGCCAGGTCAGCGGCTTGCGCCAGTCCCGCCCGAACGAGTGGTCGAGCAGCTTGAGAAAGTCGTCGGTGATCGGCTTGGGCGCAACTGCGGCCCACAACTCCCACAGGAACCACGCCGCGATGGCGATCAGCAGCAGGCCCGACCAGACATTGAGGACGCCGCTCAACGCGCCCGTCCTGTACGCGACGCGTTCACAGGGCTGGACGACAGGCGGCACCGCGTAGCAGTTGGTGAAATCGAAGACGGTCACGATGTTGTCAGGAGCGCTGACGACAAGTTGTATGCCGACACGAAGTGCACCGTACACGAGCAGGCCCATCCAGACCTCCCATACGGCGAGCCTGACCCAGGCGCCTGGCGAGTCCGGCGGGATCGTCAGGGCGTGCCGCTTCCAGGGGCTCATGTCGGCGGGCAGCTTCCGCCATGGCACGTTCACCTCGTGTGGCACGTCTACGTCGATCTCCTTCGTGTGTCGTTCGCGCTCGGCGCGGCGCTCGCGCTCGACTCCTGAATTGTAATCACTTTGTTGGCACCCTGACGTCCCCAGGGCGGCGGCGTGCCGTCGCCGACGCGGATGGTCACGACCGGACACGGAGGCGCCTCGGCCGGCCACGGGGTGCGGCAGTCGCTGACGATGACCAGCAGGTCGATTGGAGGATTCCGCCTGTCGACGAACGCGCGCAGCCCCGCGCGCAAGTCCGTGCCGCCGCCGCCGTACAGCTCGACCTGTGTCGTGGAGAAGACCTTCTTCACCTCGTGTACTGCCGCATCGCAGCACGCGACCACTACCTCGGCCCCATAGCCGAGCTGGCGCGTCAGGTTCCCCAGCTCCGAGACGGCCCTGGCCAGCTGCGACTCTCCCATCGAGCTGGAGGTGTCGATCAGAAACCCCGGCCTCGGGCGCGGCTGATAGAAACTGGACATGATGAACTCGCCGTAGCAGGCCTGCCGCCGATGCGGCCGCCGGTACGTGCGGTCGTAACGGCCGAGCGTGCTGTCGCGCAAGGCTCTGCGCACCGCGTGACGGATGGTCGCCATGAAGTCCACCTTGGGCGTGAGCGTCGCGCGGGCCCAGCGGCGCCACCCCAGAGACACATCGCCTGCGTAAGGCGACACGTCTTCGATGCGTCGCGCGACCTCGCGCCGCACGAGCTCGGCCTTGAGTCTGTCGACACCCGGTACGCCGCCCTCGCTTCCATCGGCTGGCACCTCCCAGAAACGCCGTTCACCGTGAGCCCCCGACCCGCAGTCGCGTGACGACTGCTGCTCCTGGCCGGCTGAGGACCGCCTGTCCGCCCGCGGCGATGACGGCAGCTGCCTGTAGTAGGTCTCGGCCGTGTCGCCGTGTGGCAGTCCGTACTTGCCGGGCAGCGGGGGATCGCCCGGCAACGGAAGTCCTTCCGCGTGGAGGTCGTCGTTGATCTCGCAGTCGCCGGCCGTGTTCCAGCGCACGTGGTCGGCGAAGCCCGCGGCCCGCTTGCGCCCCTCGTGGTCGCGCAGCAGATGTCCGACTTCGTGAATCAGCAGGGTCGCGTTCTCCTCGACAGAATGTGTCGCCACCCATGCGTCGTTGTAGTACAGGCGCCAGTGTGAATCGACGGCCATGCTGCCGATCAAGTCGGTGGCGACGGGCACCAGGTTGAAAAGCGCCGGAGCGAAATAGCTGCGTTGATACGCCGCCCGCACGCGAGCCGCCTGCAGGGCGCGGGAGTACCCCGCTGCCTGCCCCTCGGAGCTGCGCATCAGATCGGGGAGCCTGATTCTCACATCAGTCCCGCGGTACCAGCTTCGCCAACCGCATCAGCTCGTAGAACGGGCGACACTCTTCGGGCAGCTTCGTGAGGCCCTCGGGCCGATTTCTCTTGTCGCAGAGCGTGCGGGCCGCCGCTGCGGGGATATCCGCGTTGTTCTTGCATGCGACTCCAAGCGCGATCATCGCCGCCTCCCAGCGCTCGGGCGTGTTGTTGTTGAGGACGGCTCCGGCGAGCGCGTAGCAGACAGCATAGGCGCGATCGACACGATCGGGGAGCACGAACCGCCGCGGATCCTTGAGGATGTCCTCGGGATCCGGCAGGTTCAAGGTCTCGCGGTACTCGAGAAACGGCAGGGCCTGGTCACCCACGAGGCCCGCGAGCGCAGGACCTTGGAGCAGGCGATTGCCCGGAGCCACCGACTCGATGGCGGCCAGGAGTCGTGAGGCCAGATACCAGGTGCGGCCCGATGGCCATGGACCGCTCCGCCGCGCCGGATCGTCGGGCGGCGCCATCCAGGCATCACGGCCGGCAGCCTTCACATACGCGGCTATCATCGCCCGCTGTCCGTGATGGTACGTATGCAGGTAGTCGGGCGGCAGCACCGGTAGGTTGCTGGGTGAGGGAAAGTCGCTCACCATCATCTCGCACCACGTGTCGTGGTCCATCGGGAACTCGCCGTGCCACAACCGATTCGCCATCGGCGCCTGGATCTCCTGCCCGCCGGCGGCCCATTCGACGGCGTTGCTGGCGCAGAGATAGACGACGCCGCCCTTGCCGGGTTCGTAGTCCGGCAGCTTGAGCTCACCGCATACGTTCTCGGTCAACAGTCGCAGCATGGCCGCCTGCGTCGTCGGCGGCACCGTGGTGAGCTCGTCCAGAAAGACCACCACCATGTAGCCCTCCTCGGCGAGCCGCTGCGCATCGCGTGCCCACGCCATGGGCAGCAGCCGGACGCCGTCAGGCGTCGAGACCGGAAAGCCGCCGAAGTCCTGCGGCTCGCGAATCGAGCCGACCAGGACGACGACCTTGCACCTGATCCCCACGCGGGTGAACCCAGCCTCGAGACTCTTGGTGAACTCGGTCTTGCCCACGCCGGGGAAGCCGGTCATGTGCATCGGGATGCGCGCCTGCAGGCCGATCGCGATCAGTTCGACGAAATGTCGGAATTCCACGTCGCTCCTGTCTTGAGTCCCCGCCGAAAGACGAGCCGCTGATGTCGCCTCTTGTGGCTCCCAAAGCCAGGCGAATCCAGGCTCACGCGTCCGGCGCGTAAGTCCGCACACCGCGAGGCCTTCGACCCATTTAGACCCCGATTGTGGCGATCCGCAACGCGAGCGCTCCGAACCCGCCGAACATCACCGACCCTCCGAACGGCCCATCTCCATAACAGGGCTCGCATGCGCAGGGCCAGCGGGCGCGACCCAGCCCGCTAGACGAGAACGCGAAGCAATCGACTGATCCACGGCGTCGCTGCTGGCACCTCGCCCGGGGGCATGTGCGCCACTCTATCAGCAACGGCGCGGAACGCACCGGAACGGTCGGGCGGACTCTCCGCCACGACCCGCCTTCGCGGCCTTGGCTGGTCCGGCCGCCTTCGGCGCGCCAAGCCCCACGCGGATTTCGGCGCCTCCAGGACGTGTCGCCGACTAAAACGCGGATCGCGGCTGCCGGCGACGCGCGAGCTCGCCAAGCAGTACGGCGTGTCGCGCGGTACCGTCGTAATGGCGTTCGAGCAACTGCACTCCGAAGGGTATCTGGAAGGGAGAACTGGCGATGGCACCTACGTCAACCGGAGCCTGCCGGAGGATTTGCTGACCGCAGAGCCAATCGCTGCGGTCGGCGCCGAGTCCGTTCGCAGCAGGCCGGCTCTCTCCCGGCTTGCGAGCAGGCTGCCGAGTATTCGGGGCCAAACAGGCATCGAGCTGCCCCGTCCCTTCTCGCCGGCGCCGTCACCCGATCTGTTTCCGACCGTGAGGTGGGCTCAGATCGCCGCTCGATGTTTGCGCGGCGCGACACGGAGCGTGCTGGGGGACAGGGATTGTCGCGGCTACCCTCCGTTGCGCGAGGCGATCGCCGGCTATCTGGGAGAGGCGCGGGGCATCAGGTGCACGGCGGACGGGTGATCATTGTCTCGGGTATCCAGCACGCCTTGGATCTGTGGGCCGCGGTACGCCCATGAGCCTGATCAGCCGGCGAGTCGGGCCGGGACCGTGCGCAGCGAGGGGGTGCTCGGCGGTCGGAAGGTCGCCATCCGGCGCCCCCGGGCCCGGACAGCCGAGGGCGAGGTGCCGCTGCCGACGTTTCAGACGATGGCCAAGACCGATCCGCTGGACCGGCGCGTGGTCGAGCAGATGCTGGTCGGCGTCGCCACGCGACGGTATGCCCGTAGCTTGGAACCGCTCGACGCCCCCATGGAGAGTCGGGGCACCAGCAAAAGTACAGTGAGCCGCCGCTTCGTGGCCCGCACGCAGGCGCAGCTCGAAACCTGGCAGGCGCGACCGTTGGACGATCTCGCCGTGGCGGTGTTGCTGCTCGATGGCGTGCACGTCGGCGACCATTGCCTGATCGTGGCCCTGGGCATCACCGAAGACGGGACCAAACACGCCCTGGGGCTCTGGGAAGGGTCGACGGAAAACAGCACGGTGTGTCAGAGCTTGCTCGCGAATCTCCAGAGTCGGGGCCTGCGGACGGACCGGAGTCTGCTGGTGATCCTCGATGGCTCGAAGGCGCTCCGCAAGGCGGTACGGGACATGTTCGCAACTCCCCAGGGAACCTTCAGCCTGTTCAACCTGTTCAATGCCAATTCAATCCTTCAGGAGATCTACACATACGGAGCCAGCTGGCTGCAGCCCAACCTGATTTTGCAGGGCCGGCTGGTGAAGTTTGGCGCGCAGCTCGACTTGTAGACTATTTGACTGGAACTTCGACCGCGATGGTCGCGGAATCATTTGCGAGCATGAACCGCTGAATCGCTTCATGCCGTCCGCGGCGATGTTTGGCCAGAACCAAGCCGGGTCGCGCGAGCGGGACCGCGTTCGTGTCCTAGCTAGTCTAGGAAATATTCGAAAAGCCGTGTGGATGCCGGGAGGATCGAGGGGTCACTTGGCCGCGGCCATTGAATTGACCTGGATCGTCTTGGTCTTGGAGTCCAGCGTGCCGACGACTGTTACTTTCTTTCCGGCAAACTCTCTTGATTTGTCCTGGTCGCTCAACTGATAGATTTCTTTGCCGTCAAACAAAACGAACTGGCCGCCGTGGACCTCGACGCAAGCGATGGCGCAGGCAGTGTCGGTCGACCCCATCCGCATTCGGGAATGATCGGCTGTGGAGCACCCGTCATCGGTGATCGTGCCTGAGAAAGTCTGTCTGCTCTGGGTTGCAAACATCGCGGCGGAGACAAGAAGACATGTCAGTAGATATTTCATAAAGCTCACGCAAA
>CAZCEL010000102.1:0-12453 GCA_964497175.1 uncultured Bifidobacteriaceae bacterium | reverse complement strand
CTTGTTGACAATCCACGCGTTGAGCATCCAGAGCGCGCCGGCAGTCCGCGCCTGAAGCCGGCTGCCATTCATCAGTCGCACGAGCGCGCCGAGAAGACAGCCCGCGCCCACGAACAGCGCCACCTGCATCGCGGTTGCGGCGTACGCGGCCACGACCTTGGACGCAGTGACCCAGAAGACGGGCACGAGCACGATCTGCCAGAGTGGCTGGTAGCCGTTGGTCTGGTGAATGCCGTCGAAGGAAGAGCCGTAGCCGCGCGAGAGATTGAACGCGATCTGCAGATAGTAGTAGCCGTCGTCCAGCAGTCGAGGGCCCGCAAGGCTCACAACCGCGATGACGTACCCGACCACAGTGGCAATCATCACGACCCACCACACGTCGAGTGCTCGTGGGCGGTCGACCCCGACGGGGTGGCGCCGGAGCGTCGTTACCAGAGTCGTCATGACGCGCTCGGCAGGGGCGGCACGCTGAACGAGGGACCGAAGGCCCCTCGCGCCGGCCTCGGCGACAGCCTTGCGAGGCGCCGAGGCTGAGGTGGTTGCTGGAGTGACCAGGCGAGCGGCCGCAGCACACCCGCCAGCAGATAGAACACGATCATGAAAGAGCGATCGACGCCGGCAGCCTGGAACAGCAGCCACTGGAACAGGTAGATCGCTGCCGTCGCGTAAGTGAAGGCCACCATCTGGCCGGGGCCGGCGGCGGGGGCGCTGGCGAGAAGCTGCCGGATGTCGGCCAGGACCCAGCCGACGAACACCAGATGAAAGGCCAACCCCACCAGCCCGGACAGGGCCCAGACATCCAGCACCATGTTGTGTGCCAGCTTGTTGGGCGTGTCGACGAACGTCGGGCCGCCGGTCAGACCCACGCCGAACCAGAAGGTCTGCGGGTCGCTGGTGATCCGCGTCCAGTACTCCGCGTATCCGATCGTGCGGCCATTGAGCCCCCCGGCGTCGCTTACGGCCTGCCATCCGCTCAGGATCGTGAAGAGCTCCGAGACGCGCTCGTAGTGCGTCTGCTTGAAATCTCCCTTTACGGCTCCGCGAGCCCCGATGGGCGACCAGAGGTAGAACCCCGCCAGCGCGACGCCGATTGCCGTCGCCAGGGCCAGCCGCACCGGCAGCGCCCTACGGCCGAGGCGGCGCCGAGCAAGAACCAGTACCAGCGGCGCCGCGATGGCAAACAGGAATTGAGAGCGCCCCCCGCCCCCGCCGGCGAATTGGACAAACAACCCGGCGAGGCCCAGGCACTTGACGCCAAGGCCTGTCGATGCGAGCAGCGCCGCAATCGTGAGTCCGACCGACAGCGCGCGCCACACCGTGATCGTCGTCTCCTGGTACGGCAGCTCAATCAGCGTCCGCGGCGGGATGTTCAGCAGTTGGCCGAGCGTTACCGTGCCTGACGCGTACGACTCGGCCCAGGGCAGCAGCCCGAGCTGGCTCAGCAGACACACGCCGCAGGCGACCAGAACCAGCGTCCAGGCCCGTTGCGCGGTCAAACGCGACTCGCGGACCACAAAGAAGATGACCGGCGCGAGGTACAGGGCCGTCATGCCGAACAACGTCCGGCGTCCCTCGGCGTCCAGGCCAGCCTGGACGTCGGCGGCGACGCGCACGGCGAGGAGGGACGCGTGGGTGAGCAGCAGCCAGACCACGGCCGCGCGCGAGACTCGCTTCGCCAGGGTGAGGCCGACAAAGTAGACGACCGAGAGGTGGAGAACGAGGTCGACGAGCCGGAATCGATAGAAGCCCAGCGGAACCGCCTCGACGAGGCCCAGGCTCACGATGAGGCACACCGCCCAGAACTCACCGTGAAACCTGGAGGCGGTCCTTCCCGCGGAGGCTGCCCGGGCGGCGCTGGTTATCAATCTCTTCTCGTGACCGCGTAGCCGACGCGACACACCAGCCACAGGCAGAGCAGCCAGAAGTCGCCGAGCAACCCTCGTCGGCGCCCGACGCCCGCCTGGGGGCTTGCCGTCACGCCAGGCCCTGGGAACACGAATTACCCGGGCGATGCGCGGCCGCGTCCCTCGCCGCAGCCTGCGGACGCCCGTTCAAGAGCGCAGTGCACTCGTCGAACACCCGATCGACCGTGAGGCGGCGCATGCATTCCGGGACCGGACAGCGCGCCGCCGCGCCCGCCTCATCAGGGGACTCAGCGCCGGGGAATAGCCCCAGACGCGGGCAGTCGCACCGCTCCTGCAGGATGTGACACGTCGCCAGGCGTCGCATGTAGACGTCGGGGTCCGACGGCCCATAGAGCGCAAGCACGCTCGCGCCCAGGGCGTTGCCAAGATGAAGCAGACCGCTGTCGTGGCAGACGAGGAAACGGCAACGGGCGATCAGCGCCTTGGTCTCCGGGACGCCAATCCGGCCCGCGACGACTTTCAAGCGGCTTGCCTCGATGCCGGCGCACACGCGTTCCACCAGCGACAGGTCTCCGCGATCGCCCAGCGCCACGATCTCGAGAGAGGGATGCTCGGCGAGCAGGCGCAATAGCAGCTCCCGGAAGTAGCCGGGCAGCCACCGCTTGGGGGTGGGGAGGCCGTTGGCGGCGCCGATCTGAACCGTGATGTACTCGCCGGCTTTGAGGCCATATTGACCGAGCACATCGGTGTCTTCGTCCAGGTCGACCACTGGATCGTAGCGTCGCTCAAATGGCGAGCCGCGCATCGCCTCCAGCAGATCGAGATTCAAGTCGATCTCGCTGCGCGGCCCGCCGCGGCGGAGGGGCACGCACGTCGTGAAGTAGTAGTCGGGAACAGCGGCACCGGCCACGTGCCCGATGCGAATCGGAATGCCGGCGATCAGGCACCCCCAGATGAGAAAGCCGGGCGTGGCGTCGAAGGTCAGCAGGGCCGCGTCGAAGCGCCGACGCCTGAGCTTGACGAAGAACCGCAGCTTCCTGAAGAGGCCAGCATCCTGAGGCAAGACGAGCACCGGACGGCGGTGGAACACGTGCTCGGTTCCGTACGAATTGCCGGCGATCACGGTGACCGTGGCACCCGAGTACAGCTCCTCGACCTGGGCGATGAGCACGCTCCTGAGCACCATGTGGCCGAGGCCCGTGTACCCGGACACCAGCACGTTGCGGATGGCCGCCGGCCTCGGCCGCGACAGCCGGCTGGAGCGGTGGGCCTGTCGGAGCACCGCATGCGCCCCACGGCGGGCAGCCGCCCAAACCGCCGTCGGGCCGTGCAGGGCCATCAGGCTGTAGCGGACCTCCGACTCACTCAGTCCCCGCGCGCCACGCGGAACGCGTCCTCGTCGAAATGCTGAGTGCTGAACTCGAACAGATCCGATTCCTCGAGTCCCTCCATCTGGTGCATCAGGCCCGGCGTGATCAGCAGCGAATCGCCGGGCTCCATGACCACGGCCTCGTCGCGCCCGTCGCTGTGCCGGAGCGACACCTTCAGGCGGCCCGACTGCAGGAAGAACGTCTCGTCCTTCCTGACGTGAAAGTGCAGGCTGCACTTCTTCCCCTTGTAGAAGTGAAGCAGCTTGCCGCAGTAGGCGGGTTTGTTCGCGATGATCAGCTCGTAGCCCCAGTTCTTCTCGACACGATCGAGATCGGATCTGGTTTTCTTCATCTGGCTCCTTCAGCGACCACCGACCGGATGGCTCAGGGATCGCGACCAACCAGCGGGTCGGCGCCAAGCTCCAACAGCAGGCGCGACGACGAGAGAATGGGCTCGCGAGGGCCGAAGACGATCGTCCCCCCGGACGCCTCGACCAGCGCGCGCTCCGGAATGTGCTGGCTCTCGTATTCGATGCCCTTGAAGTAGTACTCCGGCCGGACGCGGGTGATGATCTCCAGGGGCACGAACGGCGTGCTTCGCGCCCGGCCGTGAATCGTGCCCGCAGCGCTCGCTGGATCGAGATAGCAGCCTCGATACACGGTCACGACATCGACAAACACGACCGCTGCGATCGCCCGCAAGCGGCGCGACTCGGACAGAAAGGGCCGCCCCGGCCCCTTCGGCGGAAAAGCCTCGTCGGCGTTGATGGCCACCAGCAGGGTCCGCACGTGACCCTTGGCGAACTCGAAGTGAAAGATATGGCCAGCGTGAAGGAAATCGAACCCGCCCCAACAGAGCCCGAGCGGCCGATCGAAACGCTCCGACAGCACGCGCGGGAACGGCAGGATCTTGGCCCAGGGATGGAGGGCCGCCATCAGCGCGTCGCCAGCGCCTCTACAGCGGGGCCGCGCGGTTCCTGCGGACGCGCCGCAGCCCGCAGAGCCTCGGCGAGCCGAAGGGCCGCGAGCCCATCGCCGTTCCAGCGCAGATCGTTGGTTTCCACCCGTCGCACGAACTCCTGCCATTCGTTGGCCCAGGATCGGTCGCCGTGAAACGTGACCCGCTCCAGGGCCGGTGCGCCGGAGGGCAGCACGCGCCGGAAGTGGGTCAGCGTCTGGGTTCCCCATTTCGGCAGGTTGACCACCTCGACGGCGCCCGACGCTCCACTGACCTCGAGGACGAACGCGTTCTGCCACCGCACAAAGCTGAAGTGCAGGGCGGCGGCGACCATGCCGGCGCGCACGATCGCGAAGCCGTTGTCGTCGAGGTCTTCGATCCCGTACTCGCAGCGGCTGAGCGCGGCGCCTTCGACAATGAGATCGCCCAGGAACCACCGGACGAGGTCGAGCACGTGCGTGCCCATGTCGAGCAGGCTGCCCACCCGGTTGGCGTTCGCGGCGACGGCGCCGTTCACGTAGGCGCACTTGAGAAAATAGGGCGTTCCGATGCGGCCGTCCTCGATCCACTTGAAGGCCTGGCCCAGCCCCTCATCGTGCCGGAGGTTGAAGCCGCACTTGAGGACCAAGCCGCGGTTCTGCGCGAGGTCGGTCACGCGCTGGGCTTCCGGCACGGATCGCCCGAGCGGCTTCTCGCACAGGACGTGCTTGCCGGCCTGCAGGCTCTCCAGCGCAATCCGCCAGCCGTCGGAGGGCGGCGTCGCCACAATCACGGCATCGATCGCCTGTTCATGAATGATCGGCCGGTAGTCGGACGCGACCGGGGCGTCAAACTCGTCCGCGAGGTCTCTCCGTCGGCCATCGCGGAGCTCGACGAGGGCGGCCAGAGCACCCCGGCCGCTTTCAGCGACCGCCCGTGCCCGCTTGGTGCCGATGTTGCCACACCCGATCACGGCGACGTTCACCGGTTCATCCTCCAACCCGCCGCAAGGTGTACAGATCGGATCGAATCAGCCGTTCGGTGAGATTCCGATAGTCGTCTCTGACGTGCAGGAACTTGCCGGTCACGGGCGCCTCCACGAGGAAGCGCGTGAGAGCTTTCACGCTCGCTGGATCGTCCCACTGGTCGGGAAACGGCACGCCGGCCGCCCGCTCCTGTTCGCGCATCCGCGAGCGCTGACGACCCGGGGACAGGACATTGACGGTGATGTTGTAGTCGCGGACCTCCTCGGCGACCGTATCGGTCAGGCGCACGAGGGCCGCCTTCGAACAGGCGTAGGCGGAATAGTTCGGCCGCGGGTAGGCGCTGCCTCCTCCGCCGAGGTTGATGATCCGGCCGTAGCGCTGGCGGATCATGTGCGGCAGGACCGCCTTGATGAAGGCCACCGCCCCCATCAGGTTGACGGTGAGGGTGTCCAGCCACTCGTGCAGCGCGGTCTCCACCACCGGCCCTATCGGCGTCAGGATCGCGGCGTTGTTCACGAGCACGTCGATGCGTCCGTGGCGCGCCGCCAGGTCGGCGACCCAGCTGGCGACGCGGTCGTGATGGCGGACGTCGAGCTGCCGCGTGTCGACGCCCGACAGCTCCCGCCTGGCTCTGTCGAGCTCCTCGCGCGACCTCCCGCAGATGGCGACCTGCATCCCCATGTCGATGAGCGCCTCGGTGATCGTGCGCCCGACACTCCGGCCGCCGCCCGATACGATGGCAAGAGGCTTAGAAGACATCGTCCAGGGTCCGCTCGACGAAACCGGACAGCTCCGCCAGGGTGTTGGGCACGGTTCCCATCTTGGTGACGGCCAGGGCGCCGGCGCACGCGGCGATGAACATCGAGGCCATCACCTTCACCTGCGGCCGGAACGTCAGCGCCGCCGCGCTGAGGAAGGCGTCGCCCGACCCGATGGGGTCTCTGACGTCGACGGGAACGGCCGGCAACCGGAACGCGCGTTCCCTTTCGTCGAATCCCATCAGCCCGTCGAGCCCGAGCTTGATGATGACCCGGCGAACGCGCAGGCAGTCGCGGAGCTTGTCGAGCAGGACGTCATGGCCGCACCGCTCGTCGCGGATGCAGTCCCGCGCCTCGGTTTCGTTCGCGCAAATCAGATCGACGCCGCAGTACTCATCGACGTTGCCCCGCCGATTGCTCACCTGCGTGTCCACGACGAGCGGCTTTCCATGCTCGCGGCAGATCCGCTTCATCAACTGAATGAGCTCGGGGGACATCATGCCGTGCCGCGAATCCGACGTCAGGACGAGGTCGCAGCCTCCAATCGAGGCGGCCACCGCGCCGGCCACCTGCTCGTGCACGCTGACCGGAACATAGGCATTCTCCAGCGTGTCGACCTGGAGCAGCTTGTACCCGTCCACCCAGAAGCGCTCCTTGATCGTCGTTGGACGCGTGGGGTCGACGACGACGTGGAGGCTCAGGTTGGCCGGCGGCTCGCGCATCAGGTAGCCGGCGCCCCAGTCGTCGCCACAGACGGTCACGTACTCGACGATGGCGCCGAGCCCGAGAAGGTTGGTCGCAAACAGCCCGGATCCGCCCCAGAAGCGATCGGTCGGTCCCCGCTTGACCGACAGCGTGGGTGTCTTGGAGGTCTTGCCGATCGCCGTACAGTAGGTATACCAGTCGGCGATGAAGTCGCCGACGAGGAGCACCCGCGCCCCGGGCAGGAGCCCGAGCGCGTCGAGAACGTCCTCGCGCGTGGTTCCGTGCCGTTCGAGCGCGTCGCGAATGCTAGAGGGCGCTGCGACCTGGATCATGTAGGTTCGCTCCTTCGACGAGCAGGCAGTAGAGCAGCGGCAGCATGAGCTCGTGCTGGCCGACGAAGTAGTAGCCCGTCCCTCCGCCTTCGGTCGGCCGGTGCACGACGTTCTCGTACGGGCGGTACAAGCGCTCCATGTCGAACACGGCCGTGGTGAACCCGAACGCGTCGTCCCCCAGATTGCGTGCGATGTTGAGGCTGCGGAGGAACACCTCGGGCAGGATGACGCCGGAGCCCAGGTTCACGACAACGCCGGCGGGGTCCAGTGTCCGTACAGTCTCGATCATCGTTTGAAAGTCGGCATGGACCTTCCGGCCATGACGAACGGGATCGAATCCCGGATGCATGTGGATGACTTCGGTGCCGATCGCCGAATGGACGGTGACCGGAATGCCCAGCCGCGCGCACGCGGCGAAGACCGACATGTCCCGGTGCGGGAAGTCGCCCTGCAGAATGGCGTGGCCGATCGAGGAGCCCAGGCCCCGGTCGGGTTCGCCGTTCACGATGCCGTGCATCAGGGCGGCGGTCTCGCGGGCCATGCCGAACGAGCCGTCGCGCAGGCCGTTCAGGACGTCCTCGGAGGTCTCGCCGATGAGCGCGATCTCGAGGTCGTGAATGGGGGCGGCGCCGTTGGTCGCCACGTGCGTCACGAAGCCCAGCTCCATCAGCCGGATGAGGATGGGTCCCAGCCCGCACTTGATCGGGTGGGCGCCGCTCATCCAGAGCAGGCCCCCGCCGGATCGCCGGGCCTCGGACAGCGCCGCGACAAGGGCCTTGAGGTCCCGTCCGGCCGACAGGTCGGGAATGCGCTCGGCCAGCCGGCGCGCGTCGGGCCGGGCGAAGTCGGCCAACCGCGACTTGTTCGCTCGCAACTGCAGCGGATAGGTGCGGATTCGTGAGAAGTCGATCACGCAGCCGACCCAGCCTCATCCGGAACGCGGCGCAGCCACACTTCGAGGCCGTTGATGACGTTGCAGAACACGCTCGCCAGACCCAGCACGCACCGCTTGGCGAACGGGTTGAAGATCACGTAGTCGCGCGTCAGCAGTGGAAGCCGGAACGCCGGCTCGAAGGGTGTAATCGCAAACCCCATCTTCTCGACGTGAAACCGCGCCTTCGAGTAGTACGAGCGCTCGATGCACTGCGGGTTGCGAGGATCGAAGAAATCGAACGACGTCTCGCTGAACAGCCGGACGTGGGTGGGATCGCCCACGGCGGCGTACGAGTTCCAGTACGGCACCGTCAGAAACACCGTGGCTCCGGGACGCGTGATGCGAAAGAGCTCGTCCATGGTGCGCACCGTGTCGGTCAGGTGCTCGAGCACGTCTTTCATGAACACCTCGTCGAACTCGGCGTCGGCAAACGGCCACGGGAACTCGCGCAGGTCGTGAACCACGTCGACCCCGGGCAGGGCCAGCCGGTCATGATTCACCCACCCCTGCTTGATGACACGGCCGCACCCCAGGTGCAGGCGGCGCCCCATCCCGCCAGGCTGGCTCAGTTCCGGCACAGCACGGTCCTGGCGATGGTCTCTTTCAGCGTGGCCGAGCTGAACAGGTAGTCCTGGTCAATTCGCGGGAGCTCGAAGTAGCTGTCGTCGAGCCGGTCGAGATCCCCGTATCGCACCAGCCGTGCATATCCGGCGTCGACCAGGTCGTCAAGGTAGCGGTAGTCGGTCTCCAGTACCCAGGTAATCTTCCGGCACGCGAGCAGCTGGTACACCAGCGTGCTCGACGTCCCCGCCACGATGTCGATGCCGCCGAGGACCTCGGGCGTCAGGTCCTTCACGACCGCCAGGCGCTCGCGATGCGCGGCGGACAAGCAGTACGCCTCGATCTGGCTCTCGACGTCCTCGTCGCTCCGGACCTTCAGGTGGACGCGAAAGCCCCTGTCCATCAGTCGCGCCATGAAGCGGCCGACCTCGAACGTGTTGGTGAGGAACTCGTACGGGACGAGGACGCTTCTGGGCGGCCGGCCGTTCGGGCAACCCGCCTGGAGCCGAAGGTCGAACAGGTCGCAGCCGACAACGACCTCCTGCGGCACACACCGGGTGGTCGCGTAGAGCCGGTCCCGCCAGAATGCACTCCAGGTGATCAAGGTGTCGAACCACCGATATTCACCCGGCTCGATGCCCTCCATGACGTAGCTGGCGTGCCGCTTGTTGTACGCCGCGCCATGCTGGTGCGCCACCGTGTGGATGCCGAGCCGCTGGCACGCGTAGAGCAGCGGGTAGATCACCTGCGTGTCGTCGATCCCGTAGAGCGTCTGGATGCGCGCACCCCTCAGCGCCTGGCAGTGCCCCCGAAACTCGCGGATGGACCCCGAGATCATCACTTCGATCTTCCTGATGGCTGCCCGAAACAGAGACCGCGTCACGCCATCGAGATCGTCGAGCACGAAATCGTGGACGAAATCGTTCGACTGGAAGGCGTACCCGCAGAAGTAGTACGGCTGCCGGCCACGCAGGCTCGGACCGATGAGCGGCCGGTCGCCGATAACGGCCTCCAGATAGCAGGCGCCCAGCTCGTCGAACGCGGCCTTGGCCCTGGCGGTTCTGAAATCGGCCGGCGTGAACCGGAAGAACATGACGTCGGCATTGCTTCGCGGTATAGCGAGCTCATTGTTCAGGGCGACGAGCGTGTTGAACGCCGTGGCCGCCAGCGGATTGTGGGGCTCGTTGTCGGTCAGCAACGAGGTGATCCGCCAGAAATCACCGTGAGATTGATGCCTGGGGTGCAGAGCGCCACGAAACATGGCCTCGATGAGCGGCTGATATCGGACGTGCGGCGTGAAGATGCGGCCGAAGAGGTAGTTGACCACAGTCGGAAACCAGTTGATGCCGTCGCTCCAGTAGCACTCCCTGATGCACACGCCCCGCCGATCTCGGAGCGACTCGAACCGGGCGAGCAGCGCGAGGACCGCGTCGAGATCGTAGTTTGGGACATAGCGCTCTTCGTGCGACGAGCGGTCCTTCAGAGACAGGACCCCCGTATTGCCCTCACGAACCTGCACGATGTTCATGCGCGTGGGCCGGCCGCGCATGCCGGCACTCAGGCGGGCTGGATGTCCTCGGTGGCTCGCCGCTCGGTTCCGTAGATCGACGTCGTGAAGCAGGCCTTCCTGGCGAGCTTGAAATCCTGATCAAAGAATCTCTCGTGGAAGCGGGCCGATAGCTCGGCGAACTTCCGGTTTCCCTGTTCATCGAACCGTTCCGCAACCCGGATCTCGGGCCACTCTTCGATCGGGAACTTCACGTAGAGGCTGAAGGTCCTGACGAGCCCCAGCAGCTCGTCGTTGCCGAGCTGCGGCATCCGCATGATCGGGCCGCTCATCAAGCCCTGGGTTTGCGAGGCCTCGGTGATGTAGCCCTTCGCTTCGCAGTCGGCACGCATCGCCGTGCCGCGGTACGGCATGAAATAGAAGGCGTTGACCGAATCGGTCCCCAGCTCCCGATT
Source organism: uncultured Bifidobacteriaceae bacterium (assembly GCA_964497175.1). Lineage (GTDB taxonomy): Bacteria > Acidobacteriota > Vicinamibacteria > Vicinamibacterales > CAVVIG01 > CAZCEL01. The sequence goes on along the minus strand of CAZCEL010000102.1, from coordinate 2,043 downwards.
CAGCCTGATCGTGTCGAAGACGAGCTCGCGGGTCTCGTCGGGGAACCCGAGGATGTTGTTCACCGTGATGGGAATCGAGTGACGGTCCAGCATGCGAAACACGTCGATGATCTCGGCGTTGGTGAAGCCCTTGCCGACGATTCTCTTCCTGAACTCCTCGTTACCATGCTCGAGTCCGATCGAGATCCGGTTGCAGTTGACCTCCTCCAGCCGGCGGACCCGATCCTCCGACAGCGTCTCGATCCGCGTCTGCATCCAGAACGGAAGCCGGATTCCGGAGTAGATCTCGATGAACCGATCGAAGTCCGCCTGGCTCATGGCCAGAAAGGTCTCGGCGTTGAAGTAGATGTACTCCGCGCCGTACAGATCGATGTACTGGCGGATCTCGTCCTCGACGAGGCTCCAGCCCTTGCGACGGAAGTAATGGAGGCCGGTCTGGCTCCTGTACAGCGAGACCAGCGAGGGCGCTTCACAGAACCGGCACGTGTACGGGCAGCCGCGATCGGTTTCGACGGGCACCATCCGGAAGATCTTTCCCTGCATCGGACGGTAGAACCGCTCCTTCTCGAACAGCGTCCAGTCCGAGCACGGCACGTCATCGAGCGGGATCGGCGCGCCGATCGGATTCCTGGTGATCCGGTCGCCGGTCCGCACCCACAGATTCGGGATCCCGCGGACGTCCTGGCCGCGCCACAGGCGGTAGCAAAGGTCGACCAGCGCGCGCTCGCCCTCGCCGACACACGTCATGTCCACGCATCGATGGCCGGCCACGATGTCCGGCGCCAGCGTCGGGAACACGCCGCCAACGATCGTTGGCACCCCCATGTCCCGGACGCGCTCCATCATCGCAGTCGCCTGCGGCCAGGTGTCTTCGACCACGGAGTACCCGATCAGGTCGGGGCGGCAGTCTTCGACCTTTGCCCGAAACGCGTCAAGGTAGTGTTCGGTCTTGTACCGCACGCCGAAGTCCTCGAGGCTGAACTTCCGGAGTTGGAGGTTCTCGACGCGGACCTCGTCAGGCGCCTTCGCGGCCGTCCGGTAGAAGGTCGTGTCGAAGAGGTGGACGTCGAACCCGTTCTGGCGGAGACACGCGGTGAGGATGCCGATGTTGGTCGGCAGCAGGTTCACCATCATGTGGTTCGGATACACCAGCAGCACGCGAAACGACTTCGGCGTCGGATCCTTCGGCAGTGGCTCGCTCACCAGGCGCAGGTCCACGCCGTGGTCGCCCGCGCGCAGGGTGGTCGCACGAAGCGTGAAGGGATCCACCGCCGTCACGCCCCGTGCACCAACGACTTGCCGGATGGCCGAATCGGCGTTCGCGGCCCGCCGATCGACGCCAGCGCTGCGCGCCACGGCATCGGATAGGCGCGGCGGCTCGCCGCGATGCAGCCCGCGCATGACACGGCGGCTGCCAGGAAGGTCCCCTGCGCCGCGCCTACGGGCCCGTTGAGCCAGATCAACGCGGGGCTTGCGCAGAGAAGCGCGAGGCCGCCCAGAAAGTCGGTACGCCACGCCATCAAGCCCGTGCGCTTCGAGAACACCACGAAGTTGCCGAAGATGAAGTACACGCCCTGCGCCGCCGACGCCAGCGTGAGCCACAGGATGTAGCCGGACGCCCGGCGGAACCTCGTTCCGACGAGCAGCGGCAGAGCCAGCCACGCGACGAGCGAATACACGAGCGCCAGGCCGATCAGCGCTGTGGCACCGGCCAGGAGGATTCGGCAGAGGCGGGTCCGGTTCAGCACCTCGGGCCGGCTCAGCCGCTCGAACAGGGCCGGCATGTACGCCTGGTTGGCGGCCCCGGCGACCAGCGCAATCGGCGAGGCGACGCTCAGGCCGACGCTGTAGAGCCCGGTGTCGGCGACGCTCGCCAGGTGGTTGAGGTACAGGCGCGGGCCGAGGGTCATCGCGAGGCCGCCGACGAAGTGCGGGACGAGCGGCACGCCGAAGCTCGCAATCGCGCCCAGCGACGTCCGGTCGAATACCGGACCGAGCACGCGCATGCGCACGACCAGGCCGTAAAGGCTGACGGCGGACAGG